>NZ_JBHJUW010000013.1:0-98814 GCF_042268205.1 Streptomyces sp. NPDC056160 | reverse complement strand
GCGCCGCGCCCGCGGCCGCGGCGGCAGCCGCCGGACCGCCCGCGGAGGAGGCACCGGGCTTGCCGGGGGCCGGCTTCCTGCCGCCCTGGGCGACGTCCACCGGCAGCATGACCAGGGCCGTCGTACCGCCGGAGTCCGACGGACGCAGCTGGATGCGGATGCCGTGCCGCTGGGAGAGCCGGCCGACCACGAAGAGGCCCATGCGGCGGGAGACCGAGACGTCCACGGTGGGCGGCGAGGCGAGCCGCTCGTTGATCGCGGCGAGGTCCTCGGGGGAGAGGCCGATGCCGGTGTCGTGGATCTCGATCAGGACCCGGCCGTCGGGCAGCGCGTGACCGGTGACCTTGACCTTGGTCTGCGGCGAGGAGAACGAGGTCGCGTTCTCCAGCAGCTCGGCCAGCAGGTGCACGAGGTCGTTGACGACGCGGCCGGCGACCTCGGTGGTCGGCACGGAGGCCAGTTCGATGCGCTCGTACTGCTCCACCTCGGAGGCCGCGGCGCGCAGCACGTCGACGAGCGGGACCGGGCGGGTCCAGCGCCGGCCCGGCTCCTCGCCCGCGAGGACGAGGAGGTTCTCGCCGTTGCGGCGCATACGGGTGGCGAGGTGGTCGAGCTTGAACAGCGAGGACAGCTGGTCGGGGTCGGCCTCGCGGGACTCCAGTTCGGAGATGAGCGACAGCTGGCGCTGGATCAGGCCCTGGGAGCGGCGCGAGAGGTTGGTGAACATCGCGTTGACGTTGCCCCGCAGCAGGGCCTGCTCGGCGGCGAGGCGGACCGCCTCGCGGTGCACCTCGTCGAAGGCCGCGGCCACCTGGCCGATCTCGTCCCGGGAGTGCACACCGACCGACTCCACCGACGTGTCGACGTCCTGCGGGTCGGACTCGGAGAGCTGCTTGACCAGCTCGGGCAGGCGGTCCTGGGCGACCTTGGTCGCGGTGTCCTGGAGCCGGCGCAGCGAACGGATCATGGAGCGGGCCACGACGAAGGCGCCGACCAGCGACACACCGAGGACGAGGAGGATCAGCGCACCGGAGATGATGGCGTCGCGCTCGGTGGCGCTGCGCAGCTCACGGGCCTTCTGTTCCATCTCCTCGAGCAGCGTGTGCTCGATCTTCTTCATCTGCTCGATCTTCGTCGAGCTGTCGTCCACCCAGTCGCGGTAGGAGCGCTTGGTCTGCTGGTCCAGGCCGCTGTTGCTGTCCAGGGCGCGCTTGGCGTAGGTGTCCGCCGACTGGATGGTCGGGTTGCCCTCCTCCATGGGCTTGATCAGCTCTTCCGCGCCGTCGCCGTAGATGTTGCGGAAGCTGTTGATCTCGGAGGTCTGGCTGTCGAGCGCCGACTGCGCGTACAGCCGGTCGTTCTCGGAGAGGTTGGCCGCCGAGGTGTTGTTGGCGGGCAGCGCGGCGGCGATGACGGCGCGCTGGATGGAGGCGTACTCCTTGGCGGAGGAGAACGCGGACAGCGCGCGGGTGCGCTGGATCATCTCCGGGTTGCTGGTCGCCTCGGCCATGTCCTGGGAGAGGCTGAGCAGCTCGGTGATGAGCCGGTGGTAGGCCTCGACGGTCTGGGTCGAGTTCTTCTCGTGCGCGTACGCCGTCTTGCGGATGCTGCCGAGGTGGTTCAGCTCGCTGGCGAGGCCGACCAGGGTCTCGCGGACACCCTGGAGGTTGCCGCCCTTGCTGGCGCTGTCGATCTCCTCGGAGGCGGAGAGGAAGTTCTCCGTGGCCCGGTCGGTCTTGTCCCTGAAGCCCTTGACGGTGATGGCGCTCGCGCTGGAGGGGTGGGACAGCGGACCGGCGGACTGGTCGCGCTCCTCCTGGAGCGCGGCGGCCAGCTCGGTGGCCTGCTTGGTCATGTCCGTCAGCAGCTTCATGTTGTCGAGCTGCTGGATGTCGTCCAGGTTCTGGTTGATGCGCAGCGCGCCGAGCGTGGTGGCCGCGATCACGGGGAGGGCGAGCAGCGACACCAGGCGGGTGGAGATGCGCCAGTTGCGCAGGGCCACGCGCGAGCCGGGGCCGGCCTGGGCGGGGCTCTTGGCGGGCTTGGCCGCCGGGGCGGGCTCCGGCTTGGCCGAGGCCGAAGGGGCGGGGCCGCCGGAGCGCGCGGCGCTGTCACCGGACGGCGCCGGGCCCTGGTTCTGGGCGTGCTGGGGCGAGGAACTGACGGCCTTGGGGCCAGTCCCGCCGTGCGGCTCCGGCTCCGCCGAAGCGCTGCCATCCCTCTTGAAACGTCCCTGCACTAGCGTCGCAACCTCTGGACCAGGCGCCTTCCCACGCGAGCGGAAAGGCGGTGTCGGCGTCGTGGGAAGCGCCCTGAAAAACGCTCCCCGGTGGTCGTGAGTGACCGGCGCTGGCTCCCCCTTACTCGCCGCCCACTCGGCGCTGCGTTGCGCCCCCTGCGCGCCGGTTCGATCCCGCGGCGGTCCGTGGCATTCCAGCACAGTGCAGGATCTCCAACAAGGCATGTGGGCCAGGCTGTGACCTCTGTGACAGCGCGTGAGGAGCGAGTTACGAGAAGTGGAAAGTGACCTCCCCCATACCGGACATATCTCTACGAGCCGATGAGCCGCCACAGGTGTCCCAGTCGCCATGATCGGGAGCGGAATGACGGCTTCAGGGGGTTAATGTCCGTTTCTCGGGGGCGCCGGTCGGCCGGAATTTGTCCGGATTGTCGATGACGTCGTGAGCAAACTCACATGGAGATCACGGTCTCTCCACGTCTTCGGCCGGGAATCGCACGTTTAGCCTGACGCTTTACATAAGGCGTGCAACTGCCCACCCGCGCCCGCGCGGGGGTCCCGAGGCCCTCCAGGCGCCTGTACACGACAAGGTCTGCTACCACCGTGAAGACGACGATGATGTTCCGCACCATAGCCAACCCCCGACGGACCACGCTGGCGCACCTGGAGGACGCCGAAGCGCTGGAGACGCCGGAACTGCCGGAGCACTCCGTCTCCCTGCCCGCCCAGACCGCCAACCCCCGGCGCACCGTCCTCATGGTGGCCCCGGTCGCGGCCCCGGTCGCCGAGTAGACACCCCCGGGCCGGCACACGGTCCCCGCAGCGGACCGCCGCCCCCGCCGGAGAGACTCCGCGCAGGCACTGCGAAGACACCGCGAAGGCATCGCACAGCCACCGCCCGGACACCGCAGAAGCAGGGGCGCCCCACCACACGGGGGCGCCCCTTCGTCACGTCCGCACCTGCCGTGCCGAAGACCGATGCGCGAGGCGCGGGCCGCCTGCCGCGTTAGCCTGGAGCGTCAGACTCCAGCCAGCTCAGTCAAGGGGCCAAGCAACCCGTGCGCATCGCCAGGTTCTCCATCGACGGGAACGTCGCCTTCGGCGCGGTCGAGGGCGACCAGCCGGACCAGCTCGTCCTCGACATCATCAAGGGCATCCCGTTCGCGGACTTCGAGCTCTCCGGCACCAAGGTGCCGCTGAGCAAGGTGCGGCTGCTGCCGCCGGTGCTGCCCAACAAGGTCGTCGCCTTCGGCCGCAACTACGCCGAGCACGCCCGTGAACTCGGCAACGAGGTGCCCGACGCCCCGTTCGCCTTCTTCAAGCCCTCCACCTCGGTGGTCGGCCCCGGGGACCCCATCCAGTACCCCTCCTTCACCGAGGAACTGCACCACGAGGCCGAGCTGGCCGTCGTCATCGGCCGCATGTGCCGCGAGGTCCCGCGCGACCGCGTCAAGGACGTGATCTTCGGCTACACCTGCGCCAACGACGTCACCGCCCGCGACGTCCAGCGGCGCGAGAAGCAGTGGGCCAGGGCCAAGGGTTTCGACAGCTCCTGCCCGCTCGGCCCCTGGGTGGAGACGGACCTCGGCCTCGCCGCCGCGGCCGACCTGACCATCCAGCTCACCGTCAACGGCGAGCAGCGGCAACTGGGCCGCACCAGCGAGATGATCCACCCCATCGAGGATCTGATCGTCAACATCTCCGAGGCCATGACGCTGCTGCCCGGCGACGTGATCCTCACGGGCACCCCGGCAGGGGTCGGCCCCCTCAGCGTCGGCGACGAGGTCGCCGTCACCATCGAAGGCATCGGCACTCTCACCAACAAGGTTGTCAAGCGTGGCTAGCGCACCCGTACGCGTCCGTTTCTGCCCCTCGCCCACCGGTAACCCCCACGTGGGCCTGGTCCGCACCGCCCTGTTCAACTGGGCGTTCGCCCGGCACCACCAGGGCACTCTGGTCTTCCGCATCGAGGACACCGACGCGGCCCGCGACTCCGAGGAGTCGTACCAGCAGCTGCTGGAGGCGATGCGCTGGCTGGGCTTCGACTGGGACGAGGGCCCCGAGGTCGGCGGCCCGCACGCGCCGTACCGCCAGTCGCAGCGCATGGACCTCTACAAGGACGTCGCCCAGAAGCTGCTCGACGCCGGCCACGCCTACCGCTGCTACTGCTCCCAGGAGGAGCTGGACAGCCGCCGCGAGGCCGCCCGCGCCGCCGGCAAGCCCTCCGGCTACGACGGCCACTGCCGTGACCTGAGCGCCGAGCAGGTCGAGCGGTACGAGGCCGAGGGCCGCGCCCCCATCGTCCGCTTCCGGATGCCCGACGAGACGATCACCTTCGACGACCTGGTCCGCGGCGAGCTGACGTTCACCCCGGAGAACGTCCCGGACTACGGCATCGTCCGCGCCAACGGCGCCCCGCTGTACACGCTCGTCAACCCGGTCGACGACGCCCTCATGGAGATCACCCACGTCCTGCGCGGCGAGGACCTGCTCTCCTCCACCCCGCGCCAGATCGCCCTGTACAAGGCGCTGATCGAGCTGGGCATCGCCAAGGAGACCCCCGCCTTCGGCCACCTGCCCTACGTCATGGGCGAGGGCAACAAGAAGCTCTCCAAGCGCGACCCCCAGTCCTCGCTGAACCTCTACCGCGAGCGCGGCTTCCTGCCCGAGGGACTGCTCAACTACCTCTCCCTGCTGGGCTGGTCGCTCTCCGCCGACCAGGACGTCTTCTCCATCGAGGAGATGGTGGCGGCCTTCGACGTCAAGGACGTCAACCCCAACCCGGCCCGCTTCGACCTGAAGAAGTGCGAGGCGATCAACGCCGACCACATCCGCATGCTCGACGTGAAGGACTTCACGGAGCGCTGCGCGCCCTGGCTGGCGGCCCCCTTCGCCCCCTGGGCGCCCGAGGACTTCGACCAGGCCAAGTGGCAGGCCATCGCCCCGCACGCGCAGACCCGCCTGAAGGTGCTCTCCGAGATCACCGACAACGTCGACTTCCTCTTCCTGCCCGAGCCCGTCTTCGACGAGGCGAGCTGGACGAAGGCGATGAAGGAGGGCAGCGACGCGCTGCTGCGCACGGCCCGCGAGAAGCTGGAGGCGGCCGACTGGACGTCCCCGGAGTCCCTCAAGGAGGCCGTCCTGGCCGCCGGCGAGGCCCACGGCCTCAAGCTCGGCAAGGCGCAGGCCCCGGTCCGCGTCGCCGTCACCGGCCGGACGGTCGGCCTGCCCCTCTTCGAGTCCCTGGAGGTCCTGGGCAAGGAGAAGACGCTGGCCCGCGTCGACGCGGCGCTGGCGAGGCTCGCGGCCTGACGCGCGTACGGGCGTGAGGGGCGGCACCCGGTCCGGGGTGCCGCCCCTTCACCCTTCCCTCTCGCCGTTCCCCTTCGCCGTTCCGGCGGACGCGGGCGGCCCTGGGGCGTTACCGTCGGATCATGAGCATTCGCGCCGTGGTCTGGGACGTGGACGACACCCTCTTCGACTACACCACCGCGGACCGCGAGGGCATGCGCGCCCATCTGGTGGCCGAGGGCCTGCTCGCCGGGTACGGCACCGCCGAGGAGGCCCTGGCGCGCTGGCGTGAGATCACCGACCGGCAGTGGGCCCGCTTCGCGGCCGGCGAGGTCGACTTCGTCACACAGCGGCGCGACCGCACCCGCGTCTTCCTGGACCGGGACCTCACGGACGCCGAGGCCGACGAGTGGTTCGACCGGTACGTGGCGCACTACGAGGCGGCCTGGGCGCTCTTCCCGGACGTCCTGCCCGTCCTCGACGCCCTGGCCGCCAGCCACCGCCACGCGGTGCTCTCCAACTCCAGCCTCACCGTCCAGGACCGCAAGCTGCGCGTGCTCGGCGTACGCGACCGCTTCGAGGTCCTGCTGTGCGCGGCCGAGCTGGGCGTCTCCAAGCCCGAGGCGGGCGCCTTCCTCGCGGCGTGCGACGCCCTGCGCCTGGCCCCGCACGAGGTGGCGTACGTCGGCGACCACCCGGAGATCGACGGACGCGGCGCCGCCGACGCAGGGTTGCTCTCGGTGTGGATCGACCGCGGCGGCGCCCGCGCGACGCTGGACCCGCCCGCCGGGCCGCGCCGCATCGCCTCCCTGTCCGAACTGCCCGCGCTGCTCGGCGCCGATACTCGTTTTGGAGCCCCGTCCACCTTCAGGTAATGTTCTTCCTGCGCCGCGGGGAGCGGGCCGGAAGGCCGGAAACCCGAGGGCGCAGTACTAGAACAAGAACCCCGCAGGGGCTTGCGTTCCAGTGGCCTATGGTGTAATTGGCAGCACGACTGATTCTGGTTCAGTTAGTCTTGGTTCGAGTCCAGGTAGGCCAGCTCGCAGACGCTTCAGTCTGCAACCGCGGATCACATCCGCGAGCCCCCGTTGTGTAGCGGCCTAGCACGCTGCCCTCTCAAGGCAGTAGCGCCGGTTCGAATCCGGTCGGGGGTACAGATCCTTCCCGCGAGGACAGCCAGGGTAGCTCCCACTGACCTCGATGCAGGATCGCTAGGGCCCCCGTTGTGTAGCGGCCTAGCACGCCGCCCTCTCAAGGCGGTAGCGCCGGTTCGAATCCGGTCGGGGGTACTGACTGGTCTAAACCATCATTGGTCTATGGTGTAATTGGCAGCACGACTGATTCTGGTTCAGTTAGTCTTGGTTCGAGTCCAGGTAGACCAGCTCGGACCTGCGGCGGTGCAGTATGAAACGCTTGCAGTGTCCACGCCCCCGTTGTGTAGCGGCCTAGCACGCCGCCCTCTCAAGGCGGTAGCGCCGGTTCGAATCCGGTCGGGGGTACATCACAGAAGAAGGGCCCTCCCTCCCGGGAGGGCCCTCTTCTTCTTCCCCGTCCGTGTCACCTGCCGCCGAACCGGCGTTGCCACTCCTCGGCCTCCGCCGGCCGGCGCAGGCTGAGCAGCACCGGCTCGTACAGCACGGTCAGCGCCACGGCGGCCTCCACCTGCTCGTCGGGCGTCCCGTACCGCTCCACCAGGTCCAGGTCGGTGGCGGTGATCCGCTCCATCGCCCGGGCGTACGGCTCCAAGTCGTCGACGGAGCAGGGGTAGCCGAGCGGGAGAGCGCGGCGGCCCCGATGGTGGGGCTGCCGGGGATCTCACCTGCCGGTCACCACGCGGGACACACTGGCCACGCCTGCCACCACAGCCACGTCTGCCCCCGCTGCCGCAGGAAGGCGGCGGGGGCAGACCGGGCCCGGGCCGGCCGGGAGGCCGGGAGAGGCGGACGGGGCAAGGAACAGACGGCGTCCGGGGAAGGGCCTGCCGCGGCGTTGAGGCCGGTCCTTCACGGAGGCGCGGGGCGGAGCAGGGTCAGCCGGAGCGGCGCAGGGCCTCGGAGAGCCGGGCGGCGGCGTCGATGACGGCCTGGGCGTGCATCCGGCCCGGGTGCCGTGTCAGGCGCTCGATGGGGCCGGAGACGGACACGGCGGCGACCACGCGGTTCGAGGGGCCGCGCACCGGCGCGGAGACGGACGCGACGCCCGGCTCGCGCTCGCCGATCGACTGGGCCCAGCCCCGGCGCCGTACGCCCGACAGGGCCGTCGCCGTGAAACGGGCGCCCTGGAGGCCGCGGTGCAGCCGCTCCGGCTCCTCCCAGGCCATCAGCACCTGGGCCGACGAACCCGCCTTCATGGTGAGCGTCGAGCCGACCGGGACCGTGTCCCGCAGGCCGGACAGCCGCTCCGCGGCCGCCACGCAGATGCGCATGTCGCCCTGGCGGCGGTAGAGCTGAGCGCTCTCGCCCGTGACGTCGCGGAGGTGGGTGAGCACCGGGCCGGCCGTGGCGAGGAGGCGGTCCTCACCGGCCGCCGCGGCCAGTTCCGCGAGGCGGGGGCCGAGAATGAAACGGCCCTGCATGTCGCGCGCGACCATGCGGTGGTGTTCCAGGGCCACGGCCAGCCGGTGGGCCGTGGGTCGTGCCAGTCCGGTCGCCGCGACCAGACCCGCGAGGGTGGCCGGACCGGACTCCAGGGCGCTCAGGACAAGGGCTGCCTTGTCCAGGACGCCGACGCCGCTACTGTTGTCCATGAAACGATACTCGCGTCTCACTCTGTGAAACGCAAGTTCAATTTTCCGTGGAACACGCCACCCTGGAAGACACAACGGCCCGTGGACCGACGGGCCCGGCGGCGGCTGCCCTGAGGGGGACGCGGGCGCCGCCACCACAAGATCTCTAGTTGGGCCGGTGCCCCGTGCGCCAGGCCGGAGGGAAAGCGATGGGTAGGACACTCGCGGAGAAGGTCTGGGACGACCACGTCGTCCGGCGCGCCGAGGGCGAGCCCGACCTCCTCTTCATCGATCTGCACCTGCTGCACGAGGTGACCAGCCCCCAGGCCTTCGACGGCCTCCGCAAGAGCGGGCGCGGTGTGCGCCGCCTCGACCTGACCATCGCCACCGAGGACCACAACACCCCCACCCTCGACATCGACAAGCCCATCGCGGACCCGGTCTCCCGCGCCCAGCTGGAGACCCTGCGCAAGAACTGCGCCGACTTCGGCGTCCGCCTGCACCCGCTGGGCGACGTCGAGCAGGGCGTCGTGCACGTGGTCGGCCCCCAGCTCGGCCTGACCCAGCCCGGCACCACCGTCGTCTGCGGCGACTCGCACACCTCCACGCACGGCGCGTTCGGCGCGCTGGCGTTCGGCATCGGCACCTCCCAGGTGGAGCACGTGCTGGCCACCCAGACGCTGCCGATGGCCCGCCCGAAGACCATGGCGATCACCGTCGACGGCGAACTGCCCGAGGGGGTCACCGCCAAGGACCTGATCCTGGCGATCATCGCGCGGATCGGCACCGGCGGCGGTCAGGGCTACATCCTGGAGTACCGGGGCTCCGCCATCGAGAAGCTCTCGATGGAGGCCCGCATGACCATCTGCAACATGTCCATCGAGGCCGGCGCCCGCGCGGGCATGATCGCCCCGGACGAGACCACCTTCGCCTATCTCCAGGGCCGCCCGCACGCCCCGGAGGGCGAGGACTGGGACGCGGCGGTCGCGTACTGGAAGACGCTGCGCACGGACGACGACGCCGAGTTCGACGCCGAGGTGGTCATCGACGCCGCCGAGCTGTCCCCGTTCGTCACCTGGGGCACCAACCCCGGCCAGGGCGCCCCGCTTTCGGCGCGGGTCCCCGACCCGGCTTCGTACGAAGACGCTTCGGAGCGCTTCGCCGCCGAAAAGGCCCTGGAGTACATGGGGTTGGACGCCGGCCAGCCGCTGCGCTCCATCCAGGTGGACACCGTCTTCGTAGGTTCCTGCACCAACGGCCGCATCGAGGACCTGCGCGCCGCCGCCGACATCGTGCGGGGCCGCAAAGTCGCCGAGGGCGTACGGATGCTGGTCGTCCCGGGTTCCGCCCGGGTGGGCCTGCAGGCCGTCTCCGAGGGCCTGGACGTGGTCTTCAAGGAGGCCGGCGCCGAGTGGCGGCACGCGGGCTGCTCGATGTGCCTGGGCATGAACCCGGACCAGCTGGCCCCCGGCGAGCGCTCCGCCTCCACCTCCAACCGCAACTTCGAGGGTAGGCAGGGCAAGGGCGGCCGTACGCACCTGGTGTCGCCGCAGGTCGCCGCCGCCACCGCGGTCCTCGGTCACCTGGCCTCCCCGGCCGACCTGTCCGACGCCGACGTTCGCACGCCCGCTGGAGTCTGATCAGTCATGGAAGCATTCACCACGCACACCGGCCGGGCCGTCCCGCTGCGCCGCAGCAACGTCGACACCGACCAGATCATCCCCGCCCACTGGCTCAAGAAGGTCACCCGGGACGGCTTCGAGGACGGGCTGTTCGAGGCCTGGCGCAAGGACCCCGAGTTCGTGCTCAACCGCCCCGAGCGGCAGGGCGCCACGGTCCTGGTCGCCGGCCCCGACTTCGGCACCGGCTCCTCCCGCGAGCACGCCGTCTGGGCGCTGCAGAACTACGGCTTCAAGACCGTGATCTCCTCCCGTTTCGCCGACATCTTCCGGGGCAACTCGCTGAAGAACGGGCTGCTCACGGTGGTGCTGGAGCAGAAGATCGTGGACGCGCTGTGGGAGCTGACCGAGAAGGACCCGACGGCCGAGGTCACGGTCGACCTCCAGGCCCGTGAGGTGCGCGCCGAGGGGATCACCGCCTCCTTCGAGCTGGACGAGAACTCCCGCTGGCGGCTGCTGAACGGGCTGGACGACATCTCGATCACCCTCCAGAACGAGGACGAGATCGCCGCCTACGAGGCGAAGCGTCCGTCGTTCAAGCCGCGGACCCTCCAGGTCTGACCCGGCGGGCCTCCCAGGCCCGCCCCGGACGTCGAGTTTCGGCCACCCCGAGACCCCGCTGTACCCCCGATCGCCCCGATCGGGGGTACAGCCGTTTCCGGGCCCTTCCGCCTCTGCGCGCCGCCGTGCGACGCGCCAACGTCCCACGTTGAAAAGGTTGTTGCCGGGGTACGCGAGGGTCGTGTCTGCGGACGGCGGGTGCGCCAGGAAGCCCGCCGACGGCGGCAGTTGCCCCCTGCGCAGGCGACAACTCGCCCCAGATGGCACAATCTGTGCATGGACAACGACGGCCAACTCGAGCTCTATACGGCGGTCGCGGCCCAACTCAAGGAAGCGCACGCAAGAGTGCGCGCACTGCAAGTCCCGGAGGGCGTACGGATGGCGCTGACCCGGAAGCTGCTGGTCATTACGGCCGCGGCCAAGCACGATCTCGCCGGTGCGACAAGGCGTCTGGAGCGGTTCACCACGGACCTCGACGAGGGCCGAATCCCCGGTGGGGAAGGCTGAACAGCCCGAGACCGCCGAGTCCGTTGCGGCACAAGGGTGATTAGCCCGTTTCGTGTTTGATTTGCGGTATATATCTGCCTAACGTGCGAAAAAGCTTGAACACTTTCGTTCCGGCCAGGTCTCCGAAGGGGAAGACGTGAACAAGGCGCAGCTCGTAGAAGCGATTGCCGACAAGATGGGTGGCCGGCAGCAGGCCGCCGACGCCGTCGACGCGGTACTGGACGCCATCGTCCGCGCGGTCGTCGCGGGAGACCGGGTCTCGGTCACCGGCTTCGGGTCCTTCGAGAAGGTGGACCGCCCGGCCCGCTACGCCCGCAACCCGCAGACGGGTGAGCGGGTGCGGGTCAAGAAGACCTCCGTTCCCCGTTTCCGGGCCGGTCAGGGCTTCAAGGACCTGGTGAGCGGCTCCAAGAAGCTGCCGAAGAACGACATCGCGGTGAAGAAGGCCCCCAAGGGCAGCCTGTCGGGGCCGCCGGCCACCATCGCCAAGGCCGTCGGCAAGAAGGCAGCGGCGAAGAAGACGACGGCCGCCGCCAAGAAGTCCGCCGCCAAGAAGACCGCGGCCGCGGGCGCTGCGAAGAAGACCACCGCCAAGAAGACGACGCCCACCGCCAAGAAGACCACCGCCGCCGCCAAGAAGGCCACGGCTGCGGGTGCCGCGAAGAAGACCGCCGCCAAGAAGGCCCCGGCGAAGAAGGCGACGGCGAAGAAGGCCCCGGCCAAGAAGTCGACCGCCCGCAAGACCGCCGCCAAGAAGACCGCCCGCAGCAAGTAGGGGCGGCCGGGTACTCACGCGCCGGGCCGGACTCCCGAGGGAGTCCGGCCCGCGGCGTGTTCGGCGGCCGTTCGCCCGCTCACGGCGGGCCGGCGGCGTCCGGCGAGGTCAGAAGGTCTGCAACGTCACCAGCGTGATGCGCAGCGCGGTGCCCTCGCCTTCGGCCTCGATCCGCACCCGCTGCCCCGGGCGCAGCAGCCGAAGGCCTCCCGCGTCGAACGCCACCGCGTCGAAGGGCACCGGCGTGCCGTCGTCCAGGAGCACCTGCCCGCTGCGGCTTTCGGGGTCGTACGTGTATGCGGTGGCCTGCATGACGGCAGCCTACTGCCCCGGTCCGTCAGCCGCCCCTTGCTGCCCCGGGACCAGCAGCCGCGCGGCCGCGCGCGCCGTGCGGGGTCCGACGCCCAGGGCGAGCGCCGCGCGCAGGTCGTCGCCGGTGTCCACGTCCTGGCGTACGGAAAGCACCGCGTCGAGCCGTAGTTCCACCGCGCCGGATTCCCGGTGGCGGATCCGGGAGGCGGTGCCGAAAGCCGGGCGCAATTCCTGCTCCGGTGCGGCCGCGAGCAGGGTGGTGCCGATCCCCGCGGCGTCCGCGAGAAATGCCCGCGGGAAATTGGCCGCGGCGTCGAGGACCCGGGTCAGTTCCGCGGGCCGCAGTGCCGGGAGATCGGCGTTCAGGGCCGCCAGGCGACGGGCGGGACCCGCTGCCCGTACGGCCGCCGCCCCGTGTGCGAGCGCGGCGTTCAGACCGGCGCGGGGGGAGTCGGGGACGATCCGGGCGCCCAGTGCCGCAAGCTCCCGCCCGGCCAGGGGATCGTCCGTGACGACCGCCACATCCGCGACCGCGGTGCAGGCCAGCGCCGCCGCCACGGTGTCCTGGGCGAAAGCGAGGGCGAGGCCTGGCCGCACGCCGTCGTGGGCGGTGTCCGAGAGTCTGCTCTTGGCCCGCGCCAGGGGCTTCAGGGGGATCACCAAGGTCCACTGCACGCGCGTTCGTCCCTCTCTCGTCGCGGACATTCTCCCTGGCCCATCGGGCCGTACGGGGGCCGGGGCGTACGGTGTCCCTCGACAGACCGGCGGCCTGGGGCGACACTTGTGCGGCCCCCCGCCCACCGTTCGGCCCTAGAGGAAGGTGTTCGTGTGCCCCGCCGCAGAATCGGCTTCTGGTACCGCTTCGCAGCGGTGATCTGCAAACCGCCGCTGGTGGTTCTGGTCAAGCGGGACTGGCGCGGAATGGAGAACATGCCGGCCGAGGGTGGATTTATCACGGCGGTGAACCACAATTCGCACGTCGACCCCTTCGCCTATGCTCACTTTCAGTACAACACCGGGCGCGTGCCGCGATTCCTCGCCAAGAGCGGACTTTTCAAGAAGGGATTGGTGGGCGCCGCGATGCGCGGCACCGGGCAGATCCCCGTCTACCGCGAGAGCACGGACGCGCTGAGCGCCTTCCGCGCCGCGATCGACGCGGTCGAGCGCGGCGAGTGCGTCGCGTTCTACCCCGAGGGCACCCTCACCCGCGACCCGGACGGCTGGCCGATGACCGCCAAGACCGGCGCCGCGCGGGTCGCGCTGCAGACCAAGTGCCCGGTGATCCCGGTCGCCCAGTGGGGCGCCAACGAACTCCTGCCGCCCTACGCCAAGAAGCCGAACCTGCTGCCCCGCAAGACCCACCACGTGCTGGCCGGCCCGCCCGTGGACCTCTCGCGCTTCTACGGCCGGGAGATGACCCCGGACGTGCTGAAGGAGGCCACCGAGGTCATCATGGCGGCGGTCACCCGCCAGCTCGAGCACATCCGCGGCGAGAAGGCGCCCGCAGTGCCGTACGACCCGCGCCGCGAGCGGATCGAACAGCGCCGCAGGACCCAGGCGCAGGGCCGGACGCAGTCCAGGCCCGGGGACGCGCCCGCGGCCGGACGGGCCGCGCAGGAAGCAGCGCACGAGGAAGCGCAGGAAGTACAGCAAGTGCAGCAAGTGCAGGAAGAGGGGCAGGGCACGTGAGCAAGCCGGACCAGCCGGTCAGGGCGGCCGTCTTCGGTACCGGATCGTGGGGCACCGCCTTCGCCGTGGTCCTCGCCGACGCCGGCTGCGACGTCACCCTGTGGGCCCGCCGCCCGGAGGTGGCCGAGGCGGTCAACTCCACCCGCACCAATCCCGGCTACCTGCCCGGCGTGGAACTCCCGCCGACCGTGCGGGCCACGACGGACCCCGCCGAGGCCGCCCGCGACGCCGACTTCACCGTCCTCGCCATCCCCTCCCAGACCATGCGCGCCAACCTCGCCGCATGGCGGCCGCTGCTCGCCCCGGACACCGTCGTGGTCTCCCTGATGAAGGGCGTCGAACTCGGTTCCGCGATGCGCATGAGCGAGGTCATCGAGGACGTCGCCGAGGTCGGGACCGACCGCATCGCCGTGGTCACCGGGCCCAACCTCGCCCGGGAGATCGCGGCCCGCATGCCGGCCGCCGCCGTGGTGGCCTGCACCGACGAAGCGGTCGCCCGCCGGCTCCAGGCCGCCTGCCACACCCCGTACTTCCGGCCGTACACCAACACCGACGTCATCGGCTGCGAACTGGGCGGCGCCGTCAAGAACGTCATCGGCCTGGCCGTCGGCATCGCGGACGGCATGGGGCTCGGCGACAACGCCAAGGGCTCGCTCATCACGCGCGGTCTCGCCGAGACCACCCGCCTCGGCATGGCCCTGGGCGCCGACCCGCTGACCTTCGCCGGGCTGGCCGGCCTCGGCGACCTGGTGGCCACCTGCTCCTCACCCCTGTCGCGCAACCACACCTTCGGCACCAACCTCGGCAAGGGCATGACCCTCCAGGAGACCATCGCGGTCACCAAGCAGACCGCAGAGGGCGTCAAGTCCTGCGAGTCGGTGCTGGATCTGGCCCGCCGGCACGGCGTCGACATGCCCCTCACCGAGACGGTCGTCGGCATCGTGCACGAAGGCAAATCGCCGGTGGACGCCCTCAAGGAGCTGATGTCGCGCAGCGCGAAGCCCGAACGACGCTGAGCGACCCGCGTTTCCCACGCTGCCCCGGGGCCCTACCACCGGGTACTCTCATCGCGATATGAGCACCGAGAACCTCTCCCAGAGCCCCGAGCAGCCGCCTCGCAAGCCGCGCGTGGCCGTCGTCTGCGGCGGCCGCAGCTCCGAACACGGGATCTCCGTCGTCACCGCAGGAGCGGTGCTGCGCGCCATCGACCGGACCAAGTACGAGGTCCTGCCGATCGGCATCACCCGCGACGGCCGCTGGGCCCTGACCGCGGACGACCCGGACCGCATGGCGATCACGGACCGGCGCACGCCCAGCGTCGACGACGTCGCCGAGAGCGGCGAGGGCGGCGTGGTGCTCCCCGTCGACCCGGGCAGCCGCGAAGTCGTCTACAGCGAACCCGGCTCGGTGCCCAAGGCGCTCGGCGAGGTCGACGTCGTCTTCCCGGTGCTGCACGGCCCCTACGGCGAGGACGGCACCCTCCAGGGCCTGCTGGAGCTGTCCGGTGTGCCCTACGTCGGCTCGGGCGTGCTCGCCTCGGCCGTCGGCCAGGACAAGGAGTACATGAAGCGGGTGTTCACCTCCTTCGGGCTCAAGGTGGGCCCGTACGTGGTGATCCGGCCGCGCGAGTGGGCGCGGGACCAGGCGGCGGCCCGCAAGAAGATCGTGGACTTCGCCGGCGAGCACGGCTGGCCGCTGTTCGTGAAGCCCGCGCGCGCGGGCTCGTCCATCGGCATCACCAAGGTCGAGGACCTCTCCGGCCTGGACGAGGCCGTCGCCGAGGCCCAGCGGCACGACCCGAAGGTGCTGGTGGAGGCCGCGGTGCGCGGCCGGGAGATCGAGTGCGGGGTGCTGGAGTTCGAGGACGGCCCGCGCGCCTCCGTACCGGCCGAGATCCCGCCGCCGCAGGAGCACGCGTACTACGACTTCGAGGCCAAGTACATCGACTCCACGCCCGGCATCGTGCCCGCGCCGCTGACCGAGGAGCAGACGGCCGAGGTGCGGCGGCTGGCGGTGGAGGCGTTCGAGGCGGCCTCCTGCGAGGGCCTGGTCCGTGCGGACTTCTTCCTCGGCGAGGACGGCGAGTTCGTGATCAACGAGATCAACACCATGCCCGGCTTCACGCCCATCTCGATGTACCCGAAGATGTGGCAGGCCACGGGAGTCTCCTACGAGGAACTGGTCGACCGCCTCATCCGGGCAGCGCTGAACCGTTCAACCGGCCTGCGCTGAAAGCGCTCCCGAAGGGCGCGGGGGGCGGTATCCACATGCGGCTCCGCCGCGTGGGCGCGACCAGCCGGACACGACCCGCACCCGGCAGCAGGCCCGAACCCCCACGGCGCCGCCCCGCCCCCCCCGGCGCCCCGGCGGAGCGCTCAGTCGGCGATCCCTTCGGGGATCGCCTTCTTGACGGCCGGGGCCAGGGAGACCAGGGGGGCCACGCCGTTGCCGGTACGGCTTGCGGGGAGGCTGACCTCGACGTACGCCTTGCGCAGCGTCGTGGTGAAGAGGAACGATCCGTCCGGCTGCTTCGCAAGCAGCCAGCCGACCCCGTTCACCTCGGCGCCGTCGGCCTCCGGGTCGTTCATCTCGGCGGGCCGGGGGACACCGCAGCGCAGTATGATCGCCGGGCTTCCCCACCCCGCGGTGAGCGCGGAGTCGGGCCGGGGGTCCGCGCGGCTCAGCCCGTCCACTTTCCGCGGCAGCGCTGCGTCCAGGTTCCCGCACAGCTTCGTGACCGCCGCGTCGGGGCTGGGAACCGCAGCGGTGGCACGGTCGTCGCTCGAGGAGCAGCCCGCTGCGGTGATCAGCGCGACGAGGACGACGGGCAGGCCGAGCAGCCGGTGACGGAAGGAACTCACCGGCCCAAGGGTAGACGGGGGCTACAGATGCACGACCGGGCAGGTCAGAGTGCGTGTGATGCCGTCCACTTGCTGGACCTTCGCGACCACCATGCGTCCGAGGTCGTCGACGGTGTCGGCCTGCGCGCGCACGATGACGTCGTACGGACCGGTCACGTCCTCGGCCTGGATCACTCCGGGCAGCGCGCCGATGGTCTCGGCGACGGTCGAGGCCTTGCCGACCTCCGTCTGGATCAGGATGTACGCCTGTACCACGGAACCTCCAGGGCGGCCACGAGGATCATGTGGGGAAAAGGAACGCCACGGTATCGCGTCGCCGCACGCCACGGGGAGACCCTGACCGACGTGGT
The DNA here is from genome assembly GCF_042268205.1 of Streptomyces sp. NPDC056160. Lineage (NCBI taxonomy): Bacteria > Bacillati > Actinomycetota > Actinomycetes > Kitasatosporales > Streptomycetaceae > Streptomyces > Streptomyces sp. NPDC056160. The sequence goes on along the minus strand of NZ_JBHJUW010000013.1, from coordinate 81,825 downwards.
CCGCGCGCCGGGGTGCAGGTAGGACTGAAGTTGACGGACACCACGACCGTAACGAGGCCCGCGCGCACGCGCGAGTGGGAACCCGACCGGGAACGCACAGGGACAGAAGGGGCGTAAGGGCAATGAAGGGCACTGTTGGTGAGCTCGGGGAGTTCGGGCTCATCAGGGAGCTCACCTCCCGTCTCACCACCACCCCGGCGGTCCGGGTCGGCCCCGGCGACGACGCCGCGGTGGTCGCCGCCCCCGACCGCAGGGTCGTGGCGAGCACCGACATACTCCTGGAGGGGCGGCACTTCCGCCGCGACTGGTCCACGGCGTACGACGTGGGCCGCAAGGCCGCCGCGCAGAACCTCGCCGACATCGCCGCCATGGGCGCCGTACCGACCGCGCTGCTGCTCGGCCTGGTCGTCCCCGCCGAACTGCCGGTCACCTGGCCCACCGAGATGATGGACGGCCTGCGCGACGAGTGCCAGGTCGCCGGGGCCTCCGTGGTCGGCGGCGACGTGGTCCGCGGGGACACGATCATGGTGTCGATCACCGCCCTCGGTGATCTGCGCAACCACGAGCCGGTGACCCGCGCGGGCGCCCAGCCCGGCGACCTGGTCGCCGTCACCGGCTGGCTGGGCTGGTCCGCCGCCGGATACGCCGTGCTCTCCCGCGGCTTCCGCTCGCCGCGCGCCTTCGTCGAGGCCCACCGCAGGCCCGAACCGCCGTACCACGCCGGACCCGCCGCCGCCGGGCTCGGCGCGACCGCGATGTGCGACGTCAGCGACGGACTCATCGCGGACCTCGGCCACATCGCGGAGGCCAGCAAGGTCCGCATCGACGTCCGCTCCGGCGCCATCGACATCCCCTCGCAGATGAACGACATCGGGCAGGCCGTCGGCGTCGACCCGCTGCAGTGGGTGCTGACCGGGGGAGAGGACCACGCGATCGTGGCGACCTTCCCCCCGGACGTGAAGCTGCCGGCCCGCTGGAAGGTGATCGGCGAAGTGCTCAACCCCTCGGCCCTGCCCCAGGTCACGGTCGACGGCGCCCCCTGGACGAAAAAGGGCGGCTGGGACCACTTCGGGGACATCGAGTCATGAGCGCCGCACCCCCTCGTGTGCTCACCGTGGCCGGCTCCGACTCCGGCGGCGGCGCCGGCATCCAGGCCGACCTGAAGACGATGCTCGCCCTCGGCGTGCACGGCATGAGCGTGATCACCGCGGTCACCGCGCAGAACTCGCTCGGCGTGCAGGGCGCCTGGGAGCTGCCCGCGGCGGCCGTCCGGGCCCAGTACCGCAGCGTCGCCGACGACATCGGCGTCCAGGCGGTCAAGACCGGGATGCTGTCCTCGGCGGAACTGGTCGAGACGGTCGCCGCGTTGCTCGCCGGGACGGACGCGCCGGTGGTCGTCGACCCCGTCGGCGTCTCCAAGCACGGCGATCCGCTGCTGGCCGCCTCCGCCCTGGAGTCGGTCCGCACCAAGCTGCTGCCCACCGCGACCGTGGCCACCCCGAACCTCGACGAGGTCGCCCAACTGTCCGGCGTCGAGGTCACGTCGGAGGAGCAGCTGCGCGAGGCGGCGGCGGCCGTACTGGAGTACGGGCCGGCGTGGGTGCTGATCAAGGGCGGCCACCTCGCGGGAGACGCCGTCGACCTGCTCACCGACGGCCGTGAGGAGCACTGGCTGCGCGCTCCGCGCCACGACAACCGGCACACCCACGGCACGGGCTGCACCCTGGCCTCCGCGATCGCCTCGCAGCTCGCCAAGGGGCAGTCCGTGCCCGAGGCGGTGACGGCCGCCAAGGCCTACGTCACCGGGGCGATCGCGGCCGGGTTCGCCCTCGGCGGCGGGATCGGCCCCGTGGACCACGGCTGGAGGTTCCGGGAGCCTCACGCCGCCGGGTAGTCCGGCAGCTCGATCGCGGTGGCCGCCTTCTCGGTGAGCCGCTTGAAGAAGCCGCCCAGCATCCGCGAGGCGAGCAGCCGGTACATCCGGTCCCGGCTGCGGATGCGGCGCTCGGTGGGCGGCGCGAAGAACGGGCCCGCGTTGCCCGAGGTCTTCTGGCAGCCCTTGGCGAAGTCCCCGATCCGGCGCTCGTACGCGGCGAACGCCACCCGGTGATCGCCGCCCGCGAGGGCCAGTTCACCGGCCAGCACATAGGCGCCGACGACCGCCACACCCGTGCCCATGCCGCCCATGGTGGCGCCGTACCCGGCGTCCCCGAGCAGCGCCACCCGCCCCTCGGTGAGCCGGTCGAGGTGGATCTGCGCGATCGCGTCGAAGTACAGGTCGTCGGTCTCCTCGAGCGCCTCCAGGACGCGGGGAGTCTCCCAGCCCATGCCCGCGAACCGCTCAACCAGGATCCGCTTCTGCCCGGCCGCGTCGCGGCGGTCGTACGCCAGTTCCTCGGACCGGAAGACCAGCAGGGCGCCCGCCCGGTCCGGGTCGCCGTCGTAGTTGCCGAGGCAGACCGCCCGGCCGGGCTCGCTGTACAGGAGCCCGCTGCGGCGCAGGCCCAGGTGGTTGGGGACCGGGAAACCGGCCACGTAGTGGTCGAGGAAGCGCAGGTGGCGGGCTTCGTCACCGAAGACGAGGCGGCGGGTGCGGGAGTGCAGTCCGTCCGCGCCGACGACGATGTCGAAGCGGCGCGGCGCGCTTTGCTCGAAGGTGACGTCGACGCCGTCCGCGGTGTCGGTGAGCGTGGCGACGGAGTCCCCGAAGACGTACTCCGCGTGCTCCCGGGTGCGTTCGTACATGATCCGCGCCAGGTCGCCGCGGAAGATCTCCACGTCGCCGCTCATCATCTCGGCGGGCAGGTCCACGCGCGGGGTCCCGTCGGCGTCGACGACGCGCTGCGGGCCCATGTGCGTCCGGCGGGCGTGGATCTCGTCCCAGATGCCCATCTCGGTGAGCACCCTGCGGTGCACATGGCCGCGGAAGTCGACGGCGAAGCCGCCGCCACGCAGGTCGGGCGCCTTCTCGACGACGGTGACCCGGGCCCCGTACCGGGCGAGGTTCAGGGCGAGGGCGGGGCCGGCGACGCTGGCGCCGGAGACGAGGACGTTCAGGTGGGCGAGGCTGTGGCCTCTGGTGCGGTTCGTCATGGGCCACAGCCTCGGCAAGGGCGCTGACCGTCCGCCTACCGTTCGCTGACCGCCGCCGACCGCAGGCGTACGCCCCGCTCGAAGGCCTGCGCGTACGCCGGGGGCGCCAGCCGCGCGCGCACGTCCCGCACGGTCCGTAGGACATCGGGGTCCCCCTGCGCGGGGGCGCCCCGCAGGCCCGCCCCCGCGCCCAGCAGCTCCGCCGCCCGCTCGGCAGTGGGGGCCGTGCAGGCCAGCGCCTCGGCCGCCTCGGCGAGTTCGAGGACGCCCGGTCCGTCCCCGGCGGCGACGACGGCCTGGCAAAACCACTCGCGCGCGTCCTCCTCCTGGCCCTCGGCGGCCGCCGTGCGCCCCAGCCCGATGAGGATGCGCACCGTCTCGCCCACGCTGAACCAGGTCTCGGCGCACTCCTGGAGGGCACGTTCGTAGTGCACGCGCGCGCGTGCCGTGTCGCCCGCCAGCCGGGCCGTGTCACCGAGGCCGCGTCGCGCGCCCGCGACCTTGTCGGCGGCCCCGGCGGTCCGGGCCAGCGCCAGCGCCTGCTCGAAGTCCGCCGCCGCCTCGTCCGCCCGGCCCCGGCCCAGCAGCACGGTGGCCCGGCTGCGCAGCAGATCGGCGGTCTCCTCCGGCGCGGCCAGCTCCCGCACGTGCACGAGCCCCTCGTCCAGCAGCTCCAGCGCCCGCCGCCACTGCCCGCGCGTGTGGGCGTACAGGCCCAGCATGTCCAGGCAGTTGCCCATGCCCCACCGGTCCCCGGTCGCCCTGAAGCCCGCCAGCGCCCGCGTGACCCGCTCCTCGGCCAGGTCGGCCCGGCCGGCGAACTGCGCCTGGTAGCCGAGCCCCATGTCCAGCAGGGCGCGCGCCCACGGGTCGTCGCCCGCCTGGCCGTGGGCCCGCCCGTTGGTGGCGGGTCTGGGGCCCGCCACCAACGACCACAGCACGAGGAGGTACGGCAGCCGCAGGGGACCCTCGCAGGCGTCCATGACGTCCTCCACGCGCGCGCGGAGCCGTTCGTCGGCGTCCGGATCGCCGCTGTCACCGGAGAGCGCGTTCATCGCGCACACGGCGTACTCCTCCGCCAGGCCCGGCGGGGGCGTCCCGCCCACCGCCGCCAGCAGCGCGCGTGCGGTCGGCACCTGCTCGCCGTGCAGTCCGCGCAGCCGCCAGAACCACGACAGCAGGGCCATCAGGCGCAGGGCGCCCGCGTGGTCCCGGCGGGCGAGGTGGCGCAGCGCCGTGTCCAGGTCGGCGTGCTCGGCGGTCAGCCCGGCCAGCCAGGGCAGCTGCCCGGCCCCGCGCAGACAGGGCTCGGCCCGCTCGGCCAGCCGCAGGAAGTACGCGGCGTGCGCGTCCCGCAGCCCGGTCGGCTCCCCGTCAGCCGCGGCCCGCTCCGCGGCGAACGCGCGGATGGTCTCCAGCATCCGGTAACGCCCGCCGGACACCTCGCAGAACGACTTCTCCACCAGCGAGGCCAGCAGGTCCTCCGGGTACGGCACCTGGCAGACGGCCTGGACGGCTTCGGCCGTGGCGCCCCCGCAGAACACGCTGAGCCGCGCGGCCAGCTCCCGCTCCTCGGCGTCCAGCAGGTCCCAGCTCCACTCCACGACGGCCCGCAGGGTGCGGTGCCGGGGCGCCTTGGTGCGGTCGCCGCGGTTCAGCAGCCGGAACCGGTCGTCCAGGCGGTCGGCCAGCTCCTGCGGCTCCAGCGTCCACAGCCGCGCCGCCGCCAGTTCGATGGCCAGCGGCAGCCCGTCCAGGGCAGCGCAGATGTCGGGCAGGCGCGGGTGGCCCGTGAAACCGGGCCGCACGGCCCGCGCCCGGTCCAGGAACAGCCGCTCGGCCGGCTCCGGCGGCAGCGACGCCACCGCGACCAGCACCTCACCGGTGATGCCGAGGGCCTCCCGGCTGGTGGCGAGGATCCGCACCCCGGGGCAGGAGCCCAGCAGCAGTCCGGCGATCCGCGCCGCGTCTTCGATCACGTGTTCGCAGTTGTCCAGTACCAGCAGCACCTCGCGCTCCTCCAGGGCGGTCAGCAGCCGGTCCGTGACGTCGGTCGTGGGGGTGCGGAAGCCCTCCCGTATCCCGAGGGCCGTCAGCACGGCGTACGGGATCCGCGCGCCCTCGGCCAGCGGGGCCAGCTCGACCAGGCACGCCTCGCCGTGGGGCCGGGCCGCCTCGATCGCGAGCCGCGTCTTGCCCGCCCCGCCGGGACCGGTGAGGGTGACCAGGCGCGAACCGGGGTCGGTGAGGTGGGCGGCGATACGGGACAGTTCGGCGTCCCGGCCGACGAACCGCGTCAGCTGCGCGGGCAGCCCCCTCGCGCGCGGGGCGGGGTCCTGCCCGCGGAGCAGGTCCAGGTGCAGGGCGGACAGCTCCGGCGACGGGTTCGCACCCAGCTCGTCGGCGAGGATGCGCCGGGCCCGCTCGTACGCCGTCAGTGCCTCGGCGGGCCGCCCGGCCAGGTGCAGGGCCCGCATCAGCTGTCCGTGCAGCCGCTCGCTCAGCGGGTGCGCGGCCAGCAGCGCGCGCAGCTCCGGCACCAGCGCGGGACCGCCGCCGAGCGCGAGATCCGCCTCGACGCGGTCCTGTACGGCGGCCAGCCGCAGCTCCTCCAGCCGGGCCGTCTCGGCGTGCGCGTCGGGCAGGTCCGGCAGGGCCGGGCCGCGCCACAGGGCGAGCGCCTCGCGCAGCATGCCGGCGGCGCGCGCGTGGTCCCCCGAGGTGAGGGCGCTGCGGCCCGCACCGGCCAGGAACTCGAAACGGTGGGCGTCGACGGTGTCGGGGGCGGCGGCGATCCGGTAGCCGGCGGCGACGGCCTCGACACTCGTGTGCGGGGCGAGGCGCCTGCGCAGCCGGGAGATCTGCGACTGGAGGGCGTTGGCCGCGCCCGCGGGCGGCTCGGCCCCGTAGAGGCCGTCGGTCAGGCGCTCCGCGGTGACCGCGCGGCCCGCGTCCAGGAGCAGCAGCGTGAGCAGCGCGCGGGGGCGCGGGCCGCCGGGGTCGAGGGGGGTCCCGTCGTCGGTGCGGATGTCCAGCGGTCCCAGGATGCCGAAGCGCATTCCCCGGATTCTGGCAGGCGGGCGGGGCGCCGGGCGCCCGGGTACGGCAAAAAGCCGGCCCACCTGAGGTGGACCGGCTCAGTGCAGCGAACCGGCAGTGGCCGCGCGCTCAGCTGAGCGTCAGCGCGAGACCTTGCCGGCCTTGATGCACGAGGTGCAAGCGTTCACGCGCTTCGGCGTCCCGCCCACCACGGTACGCACACGCTGGATGTTCGGGTTCCAGCGACGGGACGTACGGCGGTGCGAGTGCGAGATGTTGTTGCCGAAGCCCGGCCCCTTGCCGCAGACGTCGCAGTTGGCAGCCACGGGTCACTCCAAAGACTTCAGATGCACTTACGGTTGATCCCGGCATGCCGGGATCAGGATCCGGAGGCTCGGAGAGCACGCTGAATCTGAGTGGCGGTGCCAGGGGGAAGAGCCCGATCGGGATCGGGCAACCGGAGCAGCATACAACGCCTGCTCCCGTACAACGAAACTACCATGGCGGCTCAGGGGCCCGCCCCGGCCCTCTTCCGGCGGGCGCCGCCCCTGGGTCTACGCTGCCGTCCGGCCCAGCAGATCGAGGAGGCGCAGGTGGCGCAGGTGGCGCAGACGTTCGACGCGCCGGCGGTGCGCACCTGGTGCGGCCTGGCCCTGCGCGCCCTGGGACGGGCGCGCGAGGAGATCGACGCGATCAACGTCTATCCCGTGGCCGACGGCGACACCGGCACCAACCTCTACCTGACCGCCGAGTCCGCCGCCGCTGCGGTCGAGGCCGTCTTCGCGGGCCACGAGACGGGCGGCACCGCCCCCGGCGGCCCCTCGCTCGCCGAGGCCGCGCGGGCGATGGCGCACGGGGCGCTCATCGGCGCGCGCGGCAACTCCGGGACGATCCTCGCCCAGCTGCTGCGCGGCATGGCGGAGGTGCTCGCCGCCGACGGCGACAGTGCCCGCACCGACGGACACGGCCTGCGGCTCGCCCTGCGACGCGCCGCCGACTCCGCCCGGCAGGCCGTGGCCCACCCCGTGGAGGGCACGGTCCTGTCGGTCGCCTCGGCCGCAGCCGACGCGGCCACCGGCACGGAGGGCGACTGCGGGGCGGTCGCGCGGGCCGCCTACGAAGGCGCGCGCACCGCCCTGGCCGCGACCCCCGGCCAGCTGGCCGTCCTGGAGCGCGCCGGGGTGGTCGACGCGGGCGGACGCGGGCTGGTGGCCGTCCTCGCGGCCCTGGTGGAGACGTTCACGGGCGAGACGCCCGCCGGCCGGGGGGCGGCGCGGGCGGCCGGGCAGCAGCCGGGGGCGGAAGGCGCCGGACAGGCGCCGGCCAGGGCGCACGGGGACCACCCGGCGGTGCCGCACGCGCGCGCGACGGAAACCTCCCCGGCCCCGTCGTCCCCGGCTTCGGAGACTTCCGCGACGCCGGGACCGTCCGATCCGTCCGCCCTGCCCGATCCGTCCGGCCGGCCGGTTCCCGCCGTGCCGTCCGCCCCCTGCCCGCCCCCCGCCGACGTGCCCACCGGCTCCGCCTCCGGCAGCGGCGGCCCGGCCTTCGAGGTGATCTACCTCCTGGAGGCCGAGGACTGCGCCGTCGCCCGGCTGCGGCAGCGGCTCGACGCGCTCGGGGACTCCCTGGTCGTGGTCGGCGGCGACGGTCTGTGGAACGTGCACGTGCACGTGGACGACGCCGGCGCCGCCGTGGAGGCGGGCGTGGAGGCCGGCCGCCCGCACCGGATCCGGATCACCCACTTCGGCGCGGGCGACGTGCACACCGCGGGCGCCGCCGAGCGTTTGCCGCGCGAGCCCGCCCAGCGTGCCGTGGTGGCCGTCGTCCCCGGCGAGGGCCTGGCCGCGCTGTGCACCGAGGCCGGGGCGACCACGGTGCTCGCCCGCCCCGGGGAACCGCCGGCCAGCGGCGAGCTGGTGGAGGCGCTGCGGCGGGCCCACGCGCGCGAGGTGGTCCTGCTGCCCAACGACGCCGAACTGCGCGACACCGCCGCCGCGGCGGCCGAGCAGGCCCGTGGCGAGGGCATCCGCGTCGCCCTCATCCCGACCCGCTCGGCGGTCCAGGGCATCGCCGCCCTCGCCGTGCACGAGCCCGGCCGCCGCTTCGACGAGGACGTCGTCGCCATGACCTCGGCGGCCGGCGCCACCCGCCACGCCGAGGTCACCGTCGCCGAGCACCGGTCGTGGACCAGCGCCGGCATCTGCCAGGCCGGTGACGTCCTCGGACTCGTCGACGGCGACGTGGCCGTGATCGGCCCCGACGTCACCGCCACCGCCCGCACCGTCCTGGACCGGATGCTCGCGGCCGGCGGCGAACTGGTCACCCTCGTCCTGGGCGACGAGGTCCCGGACACCGTCGCCGACCACCTGGAAGCCCACGTCCGCGAGACCTGCCTGGCCGTCGACACGGTCGTCTACCGGGGCGGCCGGCAGGGCGCGCTGCTGCTCGTCGGCGTCGAGTAGCGGCACGCTGCGCCGGCCGGGGTCCTGCCGGGGCCCCGGCACGGCCCCGACGGCCGGGATCCTGCCAGGACCTGCACGGCCGAGGCCAGGAGGTCTACGGCATTGTCAGTGCCGTGGTGTGCAATGGATCTCGTGCCCGCGCTGAAAGAACCCCTGCGACAACCGCTGAAGTCGGTGCTCGGCCCCGCCACCGCGAAGGTGATGGCCGAGCACCTCGGCCTGCACTCCGTGGGCGACCTGCTCCACCACTACCCCCGCAGATACGAGGAGCGGGGCCAGCTCACCCACCTCGCCGACCTCCCCATGGACGAGCACGTCACGGTGGTCGCCCAGGTCGCCGACGCCCGACTGCACACCTTCGCCTCCGCACGGGCGCCGCGCGGCAAGGGCCAGCGCCTGGAGGTGACGATCACCGACGGCAGCGGCCGGCTCCAGCTGGTCTTCTTCGGCAACGGCGTGCACAAGCCCCACAAGGACCTCCTGCCGGGCACGCGCGCGATGTTCGCCGGCAAGGTCTCCGTCTTCAACCGGCGGCTCCAGCTGGCCCACCCGGCCTACGAGCTGATCGAGGGCGGCACCGAGGAGGCCGTCGAGTCCTGGGCCGGCGCCCTCATCCCGATCTACCCGGCCACCGCCAAACTGGAGTCCTGGAAGATCGGCAAGGCCGTCCAGACCGTCCTGCCCAGCGCCCAGGAGGCCGTCGACCCGCTGCCCGGCACCCTCCGCGCCGGGCGCGGCCTGGTCCCCCTCCCCGAGGCCCTGCTCAAGATCCACCGCCCGCACACCAAGGCGGACATCGCCGACGCCCGCGCCCGCCTGAAGTGGGACGAGGCCTTCGTCCTCCAGGTCGCCCTGGCCCGCCGGCGGCACGCCGACGCCCAGCTCCCGGCCGTCGCCCGCCGCCCCCGCCCCGACGGTCTCCTCGCCGCCTTCGACGACCGGCTGCCCTTCACCCTCACCGACGGCCAGCAGAAGGTCTCCCGGGAGATCTTCGACGACCTCGCCACCGACCACCCGATGCACCGGCTGCTCCAGGGCGAGGTGGGTTCGGGCAAGACCCTGGTCGCCCTGCGCGCCATGCTCGCCGTCGTCGACGCGGGCGGGCAGGCCGCGATGCTCGCGCCCACCGAAGTGCTCGCCCAGCAGCACCACCGGTCGGTCACCGAGATGATGGGCGAGCTGGCCGAAGGAGGCATGCTGGGCGGGGCCGAGGACGCCACCAAAGTGGTGCTGCTCACCGGTTCCATGGGCGCCGCCGCCCGCCGGCGCGCCCTGCTGGACCTGGCCACCGGCGAGGCCGGCCTCGTGATCGGCACGCATGCGCTGATCGAGGACAAGGTCCAGTTCCACGACCTGGGACTCGTCGTCGTGGACGAGCAGCACCGCTTCGGCGTCGAGCAGCGCGACGCCCTGCGCGGCAAGGGGAAGCAACCGCCGCACCTGCTGGTCATGACCGCCACACCCATCCCGCGTACGGTCGCGATGACCGTCTTCGGCGACCTGGAGACGTCCGTACTGGACCAGCTCCCGGCGGGCCGCTCGCCCATCGCCAGCCATGTCGTCCCGGCCGCCGACAAGCCGCACTTCCTCGCGCGCGCCTGGGAGCGGGTGCGCGAGGAGGTGGCCGCCGGCCACCAGGCGTACGTCGTCTGCCCGCGCATCGGCGACGAGGAGGACGACCCGAAGAGGACCGCCGGGAAGAAGCCGGCGAAGTCCGCGGCGGCGGGGGAGTCCGCCGAGTCCGCGGAGACGGCCGACAGGCGCCCGCCGCTCGCCGTCCTGGACGTTGCCGACCAGCTCGCCAAGGGCCCCCTGGAGGGATTGCGGGTCGAGGTGCTGCACGGCAGGATGCAGCCCGACGACAAGGACGCGGTCATGCGCCGCTTCGCCGCGGGCGACACCGACGTGCTGGTCGCCACCACCGTCATCGAGGTCGGCGTCAACGTCCCCAACGCCACCGTGATGGTGATCACGGACGCCGACCGCTTCGGCGTCTCCCAGCTGCACCAGCTGCGCGGACGCGTCGGCCGCGGCTCGGCGCCGGGCCTGTGCCTGCTGGTCACCGAGATGCCCGAGGCGAGCGCCGCCCGCCAGCGGCTGAACGCGGTGGCGGCCACCCTCGACGGCTTCGAACTCTCCCGCATCGACCTCGAACAGCGCCGCGAGGGCGACGTCCTCGGCCAGGCCCAGTCCGGCGCCCGCACCAGCCTGCGGGTGCTCGCCGTCATCGAGGACGAGGAGATCATCGCCGAGGCGCGCGAGGAGGCCGCCGCGGTGGTCGCCGCCGACCCCGACCTGGAGCACCTGCCCGGCCTGCGCACGGCCCTGGAGGCCCTGCTGGACGAGGAGAGGGAGCAGTACCTGGAGAAGGGCTGAACCACACCGCCCCAGGGACGCGCCGAACCGCGCGACCAGCCACACTGAACGCAAAGCCGCTCACAACCAAGGACCTCAGATGACCCGCGTGATCGCCGGCAGGGCCGGCGGACGTCGACTGGCCGTCCCGCAGGGAGGCCGTACCCGGCCCACCTCCGACCGCGCGCGCGAAGGCCTGCTCTCCACCTGGCAGTCCCTGCTCGGCGGCCCGCTCGACGGTGAACGGGTCCTCGACCTGTACGCGGGCTCGGGCGCCGTCGGCCTGGAGGCCCTGTCCCGCGGCGCCGGCCACACCCTCCTCGTCGAGGCCGACGCCCGCGCCGCCCGCACCGTCCGGGAGAACGTGAAGTCCCTCGGTCTGCCCGGCGCCGAGGTGCGGGCGGCCCGGGCGGAGCAGGTCGTCCAGTCACCGCCCCCGGCCGACCCGTACGACATCGTCTTCCTCGACCCGCCGTACACCGTCTCCGACGACGATCTTCGGGAGATCCTGCTCACACTCCGCTCGCAGGGGTGGCTCGCCGCACAAGCCCTCGTCACCGTGGAGCGCAGCACCAGAGGCGGCGAGTTCGGGTGGCCGCCCGGCTTCGACGCCATCCGGTCCCGCCGCTACGGCGAGGGAACGTTTTGGTACGGTCGCGCCGCCTCTACGTGCGAAGACGCACGATGACCGGACCGGAGAGCGAGGGATCTCAAGTGCGCCGCGCCGTCTGTCCCGGGTCGTTCGACCCGATCACCAACGGGCACCTCGACATCATTGCCCGCGCCTCCCGCCTGTACGACGAGGTCTACGTGGCGGTGATGATCAACCAGTCCAAGAAGGGCCTGTTCGAGATCGAGGAGCGCATCGACCTCATCCGCCAGGTCACCGCCGACTACGGCAACGTCCGCGTCGAGTCCTTCCACGGCCTCCTCGTCGACTTCTGCAAGCAGCGCGACATCCCGGCCATCGTCAAGGGCCTGCGCGCGGTCAGCGACTTCGACTACGAGCTGCAGATGGCCCAGATGAACAACGGCCTCTCGGGCGTCGAGACGCTCTTCGTGCCGACCAACCCCACTTACAGCTTCCTGTCGTCCTCCCTGGTCAAGGAGGTCGCGGCCTGGGGCGGCGACGTCGCCCACCTGGTGCCCGACGTCGTCCTGGCGGCGCTGACCGCGCGGCTGGAGGAGAAGTGACGTCCTGACGGCCCGTCACCCGGTGTCCGGCGGCAGCCCCATGGTCGTACAGTCGTCCCGTCCGTTACCCGCACATCGGTAGGGAGTGGCGAGCACACCGTGGACGTGCAGAAGAAGCTCGACGAGATCGTGACCACGGTCTCCGGCGCCCGGTCCATGCCCATGTCGGCGTCGTGCGTGGTCAACCGCGCCGACCTGCTCGCGCTGCTCGACCAGGTGCGCCAGGCGCTGCCCGGCTCGCTCGCGCAGGCCCAGGAGCTGATCGGCGACCGCGAGCAGATGGTCGAGGAGGCCCGGCGCGAGGCCGAACGGATCATCGAGACCGCACACGCCGAGCGCGGCTCGCTGATCTCCGACACCGAGGTCGCCCGCCGCTCCCAGGCCGAGGCCGACCGGATCCTCACCGAGGCCCGGCGCGAGGCCGAGGAGGTCCGCGCCGAGGCCGACGACTACGTCGACTCCAAGCTCGCCAACTTCGAGGTGGTCCTCACCAAGACCCTCGGCTCGGTCGGGCGCGGCCGGGAGAAGCTGCTCGGCACCGGCCCCGGCCTGAACGAGGACGGCTACGAGGACGAGGACGCCCCCGAGCGCAGCCATGACCCCGAGACGCTGCGCCGCGACGCCGACGCCTACGTCGACGCCAAGCTGGGCGCCTTCGAAGCCGTGCTCGCCAAGACACTGGAGGCCGTCGGCCGCGGACGGCAGAAGCTGCACGGCCGGATCGCCACCGACGACCTCGGCGCCCTCGCCGACGACACCTCCACCGTGCAGCACTCCAGCGACGCCGACTACCTCGCGGGCCTCGCGGACCTCACCGAGAGCCCCGCCGCCCCGGCCGCCGAGCGGCCGCAGCAGCCGGCGTACGAGCCGCAGCCGGCCTACGGCTACCAGCAGCAGCCCGCGCAGCCCGCCCCCTACGGCGGCGGCTACCAGCAGGACTACGGCGGCCAGCAGGCCGACCCCTACGGCTACCAGCAGGCCGATCCCTACTCCTCCGCCCCCGGCTACGCCCCGGCGCCAGGCGCCGCCTTCCAGGGCTACGACGCCCAGCAGACCGGCGCCTACGACCCGCACCAGCCCCAGCAGGCGCACGAGGTGCACCAGGCTCACCAGCCCCAACAGGACCAGCCCCACCAGGGGTACGCGCTCGACGAGACCAGCCTCTTCGACACCGGCATGATCAGCGCCGAACAGCTGCGGGCCTACGAGCAGGGCCGCGGCCTGTAGCTCCCGGCCGCCTCCCCTCGCGCTGCCCGTTCGTCCCGGTCCGCCCGCCGGGGGCCGGATTGGGCCGAGAGCGAAAGGTCAAGTATCCTGGCTCTTCGGTCGCGCGTAAGTGCGCGGTCAGCGCTGCCCGGGTACACCACCGAGGCGGCGTCCCTCCGAGTTCGGAAACCGAAAGCAGGAATGGCTCACAGCTCCCGCCTCGACCACCGCAACCCTCTCGTGTTCGACACGCATGAGCTGGGGCGGCGGCCTGGCGCGCTGCAGCGCCTCACCCGTGAGGTCCCGGCCCCCCGGGACTTCGGTATCCACGGAGTGATCGGAGTGCCGGAAGGCGCCCCGATGGAACTCGAACTCCGACTCGAGTCGGTCATGGAAGGTGTGCTCGTCACAGGCACCGCCCGTGCACAGGCCGAGGGGGAGTGCGTAAGGTGTCTGGAGCCGGTCGGGCTGGAGCTCGAAGCGGACTTCCAGGAGATGTTCTCGTACCCTGACGCCGACGACCGGGGCCGCGTGATCGCGGAACCGGGCGACGACGCCGAGGACGACGAGGACAGGCTCCTCCTCGAGGACGGACTCTTCGACCTCGAACCTCTGCTGCGCGATGCGGTGGTGCTCGCACTGCCGATGCAGCCGGTGTGCCAGGAAGACTGTCCGGGCCTGTGCTCCCAGTGCGGAGCGCGGCTCGCGGACGACCCGGACCACCATCACGACGCCGTCGACATCCGTTGGGCGGCTTTGCAGGGACTCGCCGGCACCACGTCGGACGGCGAGAAGGACGAGATGAGCGGCGCTGACGCGGAAGCGGGCGTCGACGAGAAGCAGGAGAAGTAGCCGTGGCTGTTCCGAAGCGGAAGATGTCGCGCAGCAACACGCGCCACCGCCGGTCGCAGTGGAAGGCTGCGGTCCCCACCCTGGTTGCGTGCGAGCGCTGCCACGAGCCCAAGCTGCAGCACATCGCGTGCCCGTCTTGCGGCACCTACAACAAGCGCCAGGTCCTCGAGGTCTGAGCGGCTGGTGAGAGGCACCGTGTCCACTGCCAAGAAGGCGGCTGACGCCGACGCCATCGCTCCCCGCCGACGCGGGGGCGCTCCGTCGGACAACACGGCCTCGTCCCACACGCTTCTGGAAGGGCGGCTCGGCTACCAGCTCGAGTCCGCCCTTCTGGTGCGCGCGCTGACCCACCGTTCCTACGCGTACGAGAACGGCGGCCTGCCGACGAACGAGCGGCTGGAGTTCCTCGGTGACTCCGTCCTCGGTCTCGTCGTCACGGACACGCTGTACCGCACCCACCCCGACCTGCCCGAAGGCCAGCTGGCCAAGTTGCGGGCCGCGGTGGTCAACTCGCGTGCGCTGGCGGAAGTGGGCCGCGGACTCGACCTGGGTTCCTTCATCCGGCTCGGCCGGGGTGAAGAGGGCACGGGCGGCCGGGACAAGGCATCCATCCTCGCCGACACCCTCGAAGCGGTGATCGGTGCGGTCTATCTCGACCAGGGCCTCGACGCGGCCTCCGAACTGGTGCACCGCCTGTTCGACCCGCTGATCGAGAAGTCCTCCAACCTCGGAGCCGGCCTGGACTGGAAGACGTCACTCCAGGAGCTGACCGCGACCGAAGGACTCGGCGTCCCCGAGTACCTGGTCACGGAGACCGGCCCCGACCACGAGAAGACCTTCACTGCTGCCGCCCGCGTCGGAGGCGTCTCGTACGGCACCGGCACCGGCCGCAGCAAGAAGGAGGCGGAACAGCAGGCCGCCGAGTCCGCCTGGCGGGCCATCCGGGCCGCCGCGGACGAGCGCGCCAAGGCGTCCGAACAGACCGCCGCCCAGGACGGCAACACGTCGTCCGCCCCCGCCTGACCGTCAGAACAAGCGGCACAAGCCGCACAGCGTGACCGAGCGCCCGCCCTGAGCCCCCGGCTCGGGACGGGCGCTCGGATTCGTCCACCGGACCGTACGGTCACGGTCCTTACGGGGGTCCCGATGCCCGAGTTGCCCGAGGTCGAGGTCGTCCGCCGCGGACTGGAGCGGTGGGTCGCCCACCGCACCGTCGCCGAGGTCGAGGTGCTGCACCCGCGCGCCGTCCGCCGGCACCTCGCGGGCGCCGACGACTTCGCGCACCGCCTGAGGGGCCACCACATCGCCGCGCCGCGCCGGCGCGGCAAGTACCTGTGGCTGCCGCTGGAGGAGACCAACCAGTCCGTCCTCGCCCACCTCGGCATGAGCGGCCAGCTGCTGGTGCAGCCGCACGAGGCGCCCGACGAGAAGCACCTGCGCATCCGCGTCCGGTTCGCCGACTCCCTCGGCACCGAACTGCGCTTCGTGGACCAGCGCACCTTCGGCGGTCTCTCGTTGCACGACAACACCCCGGACGGCCTGCCCGACGTCATCGCGCACATCGCCCGTGACCCCCTCGATCCACTGTTCGACGACGAGGCCTTCCACCAGGCCCTGCGCCGCAAGCGCACGACCGTGAAGCGCGCCCTGCTCGACCAGTCGCTGATCAGCGGCGTCGGCAACATCTACGCCGACGAGGCCCTGTGGCGCTCACGCCTGCACTACGAACGCCCCACCGCCGGTCTCACCCGTCCCCGCACGGCCGAACTCCTCGGCCACATCAGGGACGTGATGAACGCGGCCCTCGCCGTCGGCGGCACCAGCTTCGACAGCCTCTACGTCAACGTCAACGGCGAGTCCGGCTACTTCGACCGCTCCCTGGACGCCTACGGCCGTGAGGGCCTGCCCTGCCGCCGCTGCGGCACCCCGATGCGCCGCCGCCCCTGGATGAACCGCTCCAGCTACTACTGCCCCACGTGCCAGCCGGCCCCGCGCAACCGCCCCGCGCCCGGTCCGTCCGGGGCCGCGCGTCAGGCCCGGCGGGCGTCGTAGGCCTCGCGCGCCGCCAGCACCTCGTCCATCCGGTCCTCCACGCAGTGGATGAGGTCCAGCAACCGCCCGGCCACCTCGCGGCCGAGGGGGGTCAGCTCGTAGTCCACGCGCGGCGGGTTCGTCGGCTGGGCCTCGCGGTGCACCAGCCCGTCGCGCTCCAGCGCCTGAAGGGTCTGCGACAGCATCTTCTCGCTCACCCCGTCGACGCGGCGGCGCAGCTCGTTGAAGCGGAGGGAACCCTGGTGAAGGGCGCCGAGGGTGAGCGCTCCCCAGCGTCCGGTGACGTGCTCCAGCGTGCCGCGTGACGGGCACAGCCTGGCGAACACGTTGTACGGGAGGTCCTGCTCCTCGGTGCGCTCCTGTGTGGCGGTCATGTCCCGAGCGTACGCGAGCACAGCGCATGCCGGCAGGTTGCGCTAACCCGGAGTAAGTGTTCGTCCGCCATCACGCCGAGGGTGACCGCCGCCAAGATCCCGAGTGCCCGGTGTGCACCGGGCCGGCGCGATCCGTGGCGGCGCGGCCTGCGTCCGAGCGTCGGCGGCGTCCCAGGTGCCGGCCTCCCGTGTCCCCTGGCCCCGGCCCTGCGGTCGGCACGCGCACCGGGCCGCCCGCGGGCACCTCGCGCGGCGCCCCTTCCGCCGTCACGCTCACTCCGTGTCACTCGATCGAGTGAGTTTCATATGAGATGCATCGGGGTGGGGCGGCACTCCGCGACCCCGGGGGCGGATGTGCCCGGTGCGACCTCGCCCGGTTAGGTTGCAGTCATGAGCGAGGATGTCCGACTGGTCGCCTGGGTGCGAGGACACGTCCAGGGCGTGGGTTTCCGCTGGTTCACGCGGGCCACGGCCCTGGAGATCGGCGACCTGAGCGGCTTTGCTCTCAACCTGGCCGACGGGCGCGTGCAGGTGGTCGCGGAAGGGCCCCGTACGGCCTGCCAGAACCTTCTCGACTGGCTGGAGGGCAGCGACACGCCCGGCCGCGTCGACGGCGTCACCGAGATCTGGGACACACCGCGCGGCGGCTACGACGGCTTCGCGATCCGCTGATCCGACCGGCCCGCCGCTTCGGCAAGCGGCACGCGGAATCTGCCACCGGCATCGGCCCGGAGGGAAAACGGCAGGTGATTGCGGAGAGGCACTTGCCGCGGCACGCTCCGCACGGCAGGATGATCGACACGCCCCCCGGGGCCCGCAGGAGCCGCAGCGCCACCGATTTCCGGTCG
The DNA here is from genome assembly GCF_042268205.1 of Streptomyces sp. NPDC056160. Taxonomy (NCBI): domain Bacteria; kingdom Bacillati; phylum Actinomycetota; class Actinomycetes; order Kitasatosporales; family Streptomycetaceae; genus Streptomyces; species Streptomyces sp. NPDC056160. The sequence goes on along the minus strand of NZ_JBHJUW010000013.1, from coordinate 64,347 downwards.
CGCGCCCCCGGGACACCCGTCGATACGGGGCGTGATCGTGTTGACCGTCAAACTTTTTGGTGAGACGCTGAAAGCCCGCGCACCTCAGCTGTTTGGCATGGAAGAACGGCACGAAAAACTGAACAGTGCCAAGCACCAAGGGTGCGAATCCCTCACGACCCACACCGCTTCGGTCGGTCACTCATTGTGGAGGACCATCCATCATGGCAAAGGCGCTTCTCGGTTACGTCGGCGGCTCCGACCCTCGACTCCTCGCCGAGATGCGACGGCTCCAGCAGCGCGTCCAGGACCTGGAATCCGAGCTCGTACGAATCCAGGCGGAGAACGACGCGCTGGCGGCTGCCGCTTCTCACGACAGGATCATGGAGCGCGTCGACGCACACCAGGCGGAGCCTGCGCTCACCTGATCACTGCATCGGCACAGCGACACAGTGGTTGGGCTGCCCGTATCAACCGCTCAGTTGTCAGAGTTGCAAGGGACGCTTCGGCGTCCCTTCCTTCTTTCCTGCCCCCGCTCTTCCCCCCGGCCCCGCCGGCTCCCGGCGCCCCGGTCCTCGGCCCGCGCTCGGCCTTCCTTGCCCCCGCGCATCCTTTCAGCCTCTTCAACGTCTGATGTGCCCTGCGTGTACATGGGTGAAACCGCGCGGTTGCGAGGGTTCACGAAGTGAGATAGCGGCGGCGGGTAGAGTCCGACGGCGTGCACCTCAAAGCCCTGACCCTGAGAGGGTTCAAGTCGTTCGCCTCGGCCACCACGCTCCGGTTCGAACCGGGGATCACGTGCGTCGTCGGCCCGAACGGCTCGGGCAAGTCCAACGTGGTGGACGCGCTCAGCTGGGTCATGGGCGAGCAGGGCGCCAAGTCGCTGCGCGGCGGCAAGATGGAGGACGTCATCTTCGCCGGCACCACCGGCCGCCCGCCGCTCGGCCGCGCCGAGGTGTCCCTGACCATCGACAACTCCGACGGGGCCCTGCCCATCGAGTACGCCGAGGTCACCATCACGCGGATCATGTTCCGCAACGGCGGCAGCGAGTACCAGATCAACGGCGACACCTGCCGCCTCCTCGACATCCAGGAACTGCTCTCCGACTCCGGCATCGGCCGCGAGATGCACGTCATCGTCGGCCAGGGCCAGCTCGACTCCGTCCTGCACGCCGACCCCATGGGCCGCCGCGCCTTCATCGAGGAGGCCGCGGGCGTCCTCAAACACCGCAAGCGCAAGGAGAAGGCCCTCAGGAAACTGGACGCGATGCAGGCGAACCTCGCCCGCGTCCAGGACCTCACCGACGAACTGCGCCGCCAGCTCAAGCCGCTGGGCCGCCAGGCGGCGGTCGCCCGCCGCGCCGCCGTCATCCAGGCCGACCTGCGCGACGCCCGCCTGCGCCTGCTCGCCGACGACCTCGTACGCCTCCAGGAGGCCCTGAAGGCCGAAGTCGCCGACGAGGCCGCGCTGAAGGAGCGCAAGGAGAGTGCCGAGCGTGAACTGCGCAAGGCGGCCCAGCGGGAGGCGCTCCTGGAGGACGAGGTCCGCAGGCTCGCCCCGCGCCTGACCCGCGCCCAGCAGACCTGGTACGAGCTGTCCCGGCTGGCCGAACGCGTCCGCGGCACCGTCTCGCTCGCCGACGCCCGGGTGAAGAGCGCGACCTCCGCCCCCGTCGAGGAGCGGCGCGGACGCGACCCCGAGGACCTGGAGCGCGAAGCCGCCCGAGTCCGCGAACAGGAGGCCGAGCTGGAAGCGGCCCTGGAGGCGGCGGAGCGGGCACTCGACGACACCGTCGCCCACCGCGCCGAACTGGAACGCGAACTCGCCGCGGAGGAACGCCGCCTGAAGGACGCCGCCCGCGCCATCGCCGACCGCCGCGAGGGCCTGGCCCGGCTCAGCGGCCAGGTGAACGCGGCCCGTTCCCGTGCCACCTCCGCCCAGGCCGAGATCGACCGCCTGGCCACCGCCCGGGACGAGGCCCAGGAACGGGCCGTCCACGCCCAGGAGGAGTACGAGGCCCTCAAGGCGGAGGTCGACGGCCTGGACGCCGAGGACCACGAACTCGGCGAACGACACGCCTCGGCCAAGGCCGCCCTGGCCGAGGCGGACGCCGCGCTCACCGCCGCCCGCGAGGCCGCCACCGCCACCGAACGCCGACGGGCGGCGACCCAGGCCCGCCACGACGCCCTGGCCCTCGGGCTGCGGCGCAAGGACGGCACGGGCGCCCTGCTCGACGCCACGGACCGGCTCACCGGCCTGCTGGGCCCGGCGGCGGAGGTCCTGACGATCACTCCGGGCTACGAAACACCCCTGGCCGCGGCCCTCGGAGCAGCCGCCGACGCCCTGGCCGTCGCCACCCCCGCGGCGGCGGCCGACGCCCTCCGCCTGCTGCGCAAGCAGGACGCGGGCCGGGCGGCACTGCTGCTCGCCGGCGCACCGGAGGACCCCGCCGGGCGTATGGAGGGGCGTGGCACCACCACCGCCGCCGCCGAGAGCGGCACGGCTGTTCCCTCCGCCGTCGCTACCGGCTCCACCGGCTCCACCGGCACTTCCGCCGGACCCGACCCCGACGCGGACGGACCGACCGGTGGGCCCGGCGTAAGGAGCGGGCACGGCGGAAACAGCCGGCCCGGCGGACACAGAGGGCCCGGCGGGCACCCTTTCGCCGCCGACCTCGTCCGCGGACCCGCCGACCTCATGCCCGCCGTTCGCCGGCTGCTGCGCGGCATCGTCGTGGTCGGCACGCTGGAGGACGCCGAGGACCTGGTCTACACGCACCCCGCTCTCACAGCCGTCACCGCAGAGGGCGACCTGCTCGGGGCGCACTACGCGCAGGGCGGCTCGGCAGGGGCGCCCAGCCTGCTCGAAGTGCAGGCCTCCGTGGACGAGGCCGCCGCCGAGCTGGCGGAGCTCGCCGGGCGCTGCGCCGAGTCGGCCGACGCCCAGCAGCGCGCCGGTGAACGGCGCCAGGAGTGTGCCGCGCTCGTCGAGGAACTGGGCGAGCGGCGCCGGGCGGCCGACCGGGAGAAGTCGGCGGTGGCGCAGCGGCTCGGGCGGCTCGCCGGCCAGGCGCGTGGTGCCGCGGGGGAGGCCGAGCGGTCCACGGCCGCCGCGGCCCGCGCCCAGGAGGCCCTGGACCAGGCCCGCCAGGAGGTGGAGGAACTCGCCGAACGGCTCGCCGTCGCCGAGGAGGCCCCGGTCGAGGAGGAGCCCGACACCCACGTACGGGACCGGCTCGCCGCCGACGGCGCCAACGCCCGGCAGACCGAGATGGAAGCCCGCCTCCAGGTCCGTACCCACGAGGAACGGGTCAGGGGACTGGCCGGCCGGGCCGACTCGCTGGACCGGGCCGCCCGCGCCGAACGCGAGGCACGCGCGCGGGCCGAACAGCGGCAGGCACGACTGCGCCACGAGGCCGCCGTGGCGGCGGCCGTCGCCGCCGGCGCGCGGCAGTTGCTGGCGCACGTAGAGGTCTCCCTGATCCGCGCGGACCAGGAGCGGGCCGCCGCCGAGACCGCCAAGGCGCACCGGGAGCAGGAGCTGACCGCGGCCCGTGCCGAGGGGCGCGACCTCAAGGCCGAACTCGACAAGCTGACCGACTCCGTCCACCGGGGCGAGGTGCTCGGCGCCGAGAAGCGGCTGCGCATCGAGCAGCTGGAGGCGAGGGCGCTGGAGGAACTGGGTGTCGAACCGGCGGGGCTGGTGACGGAGTACGGGCCGCACCAGCCGGTGCCGCCCTCGCTGCCCGCCGAGGGCGAGCAGCTGCCCGAGGACCCCGCCCACCCCCGCAACAGGCCCCGTCCCTTCGTGCGCGCGGAGCAGGAGAAGCGGCTCAAGGCCGCCGAGCGCGCCTACCAGCAGCTCGGCAAGGTCAACCCGCTGGCCCTCGAGGAGTTCGCCGCGCTGGAGGAGCGCCACAAGTTCCTCAGCGAGCAGCTGGAGGACCTGAAGAAGACCCGCGCCGACCTGCTCCAGGTGGTCAAGGAGGTCGACGAGCGCGTGGAGCAGGTCTTCACCGAGGCCTACCGCGACACCGCACGCGAGTTCGAAGGCGTCTTCGGGCGGCTCTTCCCGGGCGGTGAGGGCCGCCTCGTGCTCACCGACCCCGAGAACATGCTCACCACGGGTGTGGACGTCGAGGCACGCCCGCCCGGCAAGAAGGTGAAGCGGCTGTCGCTGCTCTCCGGCGGTGAGCGGTCGCTGACGGCCGTGGCGCTGCTGGTGTCGATCTTCAAGGCCCGCCCGAGCCCGTTCTACGTCATGGACGAGGTCGAGGCGGCCCTCGACGACACCAACCTCCAGCGGCTCATCCGCATCATGCAGGAGTTGCAGGAGGCCTCGCAGCTGATCGTGATCACGCACCAGAAGCGCACCATGGAGGTGGCCGACGCCCTGTACGGCGTCTCCATGCAGGGCGACGGTGTGTCGAAGGTCATCAGCCAGCGGCTCCGCTAGACCCGCGCCGCGTTCCCGCCGCCGCCCGTCGCGTGTCCTCGCGACTTCGGGGTAGTCGAAGCGTGTCCCAATACTTGATTACAACACTTGAACTCAAGCTCGCCACGCGGGTGGGTCAAACTCACAGCAGAAGAAGTATTGACTTCGAAACATGAAGGCATAGTCTCTGCAACGTTGCTTTTACCTTCAGGGTCTCAAGGCCCGGGAGGGCTGACCCCACCCCGGCAGCGCTGCCGGAGTGCCCGAGGAGTACACGTGACCAGCACAGCGCAGGCGCCGAAGCCAGGAGCCGGTACGGCTCATCCCGATCATCTCGGGCACGTCATCTTCATCGCGGCGGCCGCCGCGATGGGCGGATTCCTCTTCGGCTACGACAGCTCCGTGATCAACGGCGCCGTCGAGGCCATCCGGGACCGCTACGACATCGGCCCCGCCGCGCTGGCCCAGGTCATCGCCATCGCGCTGATCGGCTGCGCCGTCGGCGCCGCCACGGCGGGCCGCATCGCCGACCGCATCGGCCGCATCCGCTGCATGCAGATCGCCGCCGTCCTCTTCACCATCAGCGCCATCGGTTCGGCCCTGCCGTTCGCGCTGTGGGACCTCGCGCTCTGGCGCATCATCGGCGGCTTCGCCATCGGCATGGCCTCCGTCATCGGCCCCGCCTACATCGCCGAGGTCGCCCCGCCCGCGTACCGCGGCCGCCTCGGCTCCTTCCAGCAGGCCGCGATCGTCGTCGGCATCGCCATCTCGCAGCTGGTCAACTGGGGCCTGCTGAACGCCGCCGGCGGCAACCAGCGCGGCAAGCTGATGGGCCTGGAGGCCTGGCAGGTCATGCTCGGCGTGATGGTCGTCCCGGCCGTCCTGTACGGACTGCTCTCCTTCGCCATCCCCGAGTCCCCGCGCTTCCTGCTCTCCGTCGGCCGCCGCGACAAGGCCCGCCAGATCCTCGCGGAGGTCGAGGGCGAGAACACGGACCTCGACGCCCGCGTCTTTGAGATCGAGAACGCCATGCGGCGCGAGCACAAGTCCACCTTCAAGGACCTGCTCGGCGGCGGCTTCTTCTTCAAGCCGATCGTCTGGATCGGCATCGGCCTGTCGGTCTTCCAGCAGTTCGTCGGCATCAACGTCGCCTTCTACTACTCCTCGACGCTGTGGCAGTCGGTCGGTGTCGACCCGACGCAGTCGTTCTTCTACTCCTTCACGACGTCGATCATCAACATCATCGGCACCGTGATCGCGATGATCTTCGTCGACCGCATCGGCCGCAAGCCGCTCGCCCTCATCGGCTCGGTGGGCATGGTCGTCGGTCTCGCCCTGGAGGCCTGGGCGTTCTCGCACCACCTGGTCGACGGCAAGCTGCCCGCCACCCAGGGCTGGGTCGCCCTCGTCGCCGCCCACGTGTTCGTGCTCTTCTTCGCCCTGTCCTGGGGCGTGGTCGTGTGGGTCTTCCTCGGCGAGATGTTCCCGAACCGGATCCGCGCCGCCGCCCTCGGCGTGGCCGCCTCCGCCCAGTGGATCGCCAACTGGGCCATCACCGCGAGCTTCCCGTCGCTGGCCGACTGGAACCTCTCCGGTACGTACGTGATCTACACCGTCTTCGCCGCGCTCTCCATCCCGTTCGTCCTGAAGTTCGTCAAGGAGACGAAGGGCAAGGCGCTGGAGGAGATGGGCTGAGCCTGCCCCAAGGCCCCCGATCCCGAGGAGACGGGCCAAGTCCCCGCTGCCCTTCTCCTCGTACCGTCCGCCGCCCCCACTCGGTCACCACCGAGTGGGGGCGGCGGTTTCTCGTACGTCACCGATTCCCCGGCCGATTTCCTGGCCGCGCCACCTTTGCCGCACCGGTGGCCGCTCCCGTGGCCGGCGGTGTGAACGGTGGCGTCGGCGGTCGGCGGTCGGAAGTGGGGGACGGTTCTGTCCCGGTGCCGGAAGGGGGCGGACCCGACCTCCCCCGGCATGCGGGATGCGAGGGGGTACGAGAAGTCCCCCTCCCGCACAAGGCGGTGAGGGGGACGGCGGCCGTTCGCTCCTGCCAGGCCAGGCCAGGCCAGGCCGGGCCGGGACGCGACGGGAGGCCGGGGCCGGGGGACCGGCGCGCTCTGTCAGGCGCTCACGGTCTCGGCCCGCTCGGCGGAGGCCGTGGTGGACGGGGCCGCAGGGGTGACCGCCGGCTTGGGCAGGACCAGGTACAGCAGGCCGGAGATCACGATGGTGGCGACCCAGCCGAGGCCGTACTCGCCGATCACGTTGTTGTGGGCGAGCGGGCCGGTGAACCAGTCGGACGTGGTGAACAGCAGACCGCCGACCAGGCCGATCGCCCAGGCGGCGACCGCGGCGGGGGAGAAGCCGCCCTTGTACCAGTAGGCGCTCGTGCGGGTGGTGTCGGCCATGGCCGCGCCGTCGTACTCCGTGCGCCGCAGCATGTCCGCGCCGAAGACGCCGACCCAGGCGGAGAAGGCCACCGCGAGCAGCGACAGGAAGGCGATGAAGGAGCCCATGAAGCTCGTCGCCACCAGCATCAGCACACCGCCGAAGGCCAGCGAGATCACGGCGTTGACCGAGACCGCCCAGTGGCGCGGCACCTTGAAGCCGAGGGTCTGCGCGGTGAAGCCGGCCGAGTACATCGACATCGAGTTGATCAGCAGCATGCCGATCAGCGCGATCAGCAGGTACGGCACCGCGATCCAGGTCGGCAGGATCTCGCCGAGGAAGGAGACGGGGTCGGAGGCCGAGGCCAGGTCGGGCGTGGAGACCGCCATCACCGCGCCCATCAGCACCATCGGCAGCACGACGATGCCGGCCCCGCCCACCGACGTGCCCACGATCGCCTTGGAGGAGGCGGTGCGCGGCAGGTAGCGGGTGAAGTCCGGCGCGGTCGGGATCCAGCTGACACCGCCCGCCGCGATCATGCCGATCCCGGTGATCACCGCGGCCGTGGAGCCCGCGGAGTGCGCGAACACCTTCGACCAGTCGGTGTCGACGATCAGATAGACCAGCACCAGTACGGAGAAGAGACCGAACAGGTAGGTCGCATACTTGTTGCACTTCTGGACGGCGTTGATGCCGAGACCGGAGATCGCGAAGGTGGCGACGACGAAGATCAGCAGCGCCACCATGTCCAGCACGCTGTTGGCCTTCAGGCCGAACACGATGTCCAGCACGCTGAGCATCGCGTAGGCGCCGGTCACCGCGTTGATCGTCTCCCAGCCCCAGCGGGCGACCCAGATCAGCGAACCGGGCAGCAGGTTGCCGCGCTGACCGAAGACCGCGCGGGACAGCGCCATGCCGGGCGCGCCGCCGCGCTTGCCCGCGATGCCGATGAGGCCGACCAGGCCGTACGACACGACGGGCGCGGCGGCGGCGCAGACGAGCGCCTGCCAGAAGTTGAGGTGGTACGCCACCACGAGACTCGCGCCCATGGTGAGCAGCAGCACGCTGATGTTGGCGCCGACCCAGGTGGGGAACAGCTCGCGGGTCCGCGCGGTGCGCTCATGGTCGGGCACCTGTTCGATGCCGCGGGTCTCCAGGGCGCCTTCGCCCTCGGCGGTCTTGCTCATGAAGAAGGGTCCGTGCCTCGTTCGTGGGGGTGGGGTGCGGCTCGCGGGGGGAGCGGCGGACGCCGTCGGGGGGCGGCGATGTCGGGACTCTACGCGTGTTGACCCGCCCGCCACCATCGTACTTTGATACTACTCATGTCTTTAGGTGGCGTTTGTCTCTTGGGCGAAGCCACAAGCCACCTCCAGCCGGGGCCCATGGCCGATACTGGACGCGTTATGGAAACCATCATCCTTGCTGTAGTCATCGCCGTGGTGGTGCTCGGTGCGCTCGGCGGGCTCGTCGTCGGCAGCCGGCGGAGGAAGCCGCTGCCCCCGCCACCGCCCAGCCCGCCCGACATCACCGCCCCTCCGACCGAACCGCACGTCGGCGACGAGGCCGAGACACCGCGCGAGGAGCCGCGGCGGACGATCGAGGAGGTGGACCTTCCGGGCGGCTCGGCCCCCACCGCCGTGGAGGAGCCGCCCGTCGTCGAGGAACTCCCGGCCCCCGAGATCGAGGTCCCGGAGCCCACCGCCGGCCGCCTGATCCGGCTGCGCGCCCGCCTCTCCCGGTCGCAGAACGCCCTGGGCAAGGGCCTGCTCACGCTGCTGTCCCGCGAGCACCTCGACGAGGACACCTGGGAGGAGATCGAGGACACCCTGCTGACCGCCGACGTCGGCGTGCAGCCCACCCAGGAACTGGTCGACCGGCTGCGCGAACGCGTCCGCGTGCTCGGCACCCGCACCCCCGAGGAGCTGCGCGCCCTGCTGCGCGAGGAGCTGCTCACCCTGGTCGGCCCCGACCTGGACCGCACCGTGAAGACCGAGCCGGCCACCAGCAAGCCCGGCATCGTGATGGTCGTCGGCGTCAACGGCACCGGCAAGACCACCACCACCGGCAAGCTCGCCCGCTTCCTGGTCGCCGACGGCCGCAGCGTCGTGCTCGGCGCCGCCGACACCTTCCGCGCCGCCGCCGCCGACCAGCTCCAGACCTGGGGCGAGCGGGTCGGCGCCTACACCGTGCGCGGGCCGGAGGGCGGCGACCCCGCCTCCGTGGCCTTCGACGCGGTGAAGGAGGGCAAGGAGATGGGCTCCGACGTGGTGCTCATCGACACCGCGGGCCGGCTGCACACCAAGACCGGTCTCATGGACGAGCTGGGCAAGGTCAAGCGCGTCGTCGAGAAGCACGCCCCGCTGGACGAGATCCTGCTCGTGCTCGACGCCACCACCGGACAGAACGGGCTGGTCCAGGCCCGGGTCTTCGCCGAGGTCGTCGACATCAGCGGCATCGTGCTGACCAAGCTGGACGGCACCGCCAAGGGCGGCATCGTCGTCGCGGTCCAGCGCGAGCTGGGCGTCCCGGTCAAGCTGATCGGCCTCGGCGAGGGAGCGGACGACCTGGCGCCGTTCGAGCCGGAGGCGTTCGTCGACGCCCTGATCGGCGACTGACGGCCGGCGCGACCGCAGGCCGCCCTCCCGCGCCCGCACCCGACAGCGGCGCCCGACCCCCGGATCCCGGTGGGAACGGGCGCCGCTGCCGTACACGCAGGACGGCGCCGCGTCCCCCTCACAGCGCGAGGAGGCCGGCCGCCGTCTCCCGGAAACCGCAGCTGTCGAGGTAGAAGCGGCGCAGGTCCGGCTCGTAGTCGACGTGCAGCCACGCGCACCCGGCGGCGCGCGCCTGCCGGGCGGCGGTCGCGACCAGCTCGGCCCCGACCCCGTGCGACCGGTGCTCCCGGGCCACCACCGTGTCCAGTACGAACGCGTGGTCGCCCCCGTCCCAGGCCACGTTGACGAACCCGATCAGACGGCCCTCCCGCCGGGCGCAGACCCAGCCGAGGCTGTGCCGCAGCAACCGCGCCCGCCACTCGCCGTGCCCGGCCGGATACCCGAAACCCTCGGCGTGCAGCGCGTCGAGCGCGGCATCCTCGACCTCGCCCCGCCACTCGTACGTGATCGTCATCCCGCGAGCGTAAGGGGACCGCTCCGCTCACCGGCCGCCATTACGGCCCGCGCGGGCACTGCACACAGGGGTGCCGAACAGGCCGACGCGTGCTGAACGGACCGAGGCGTGCCCAGCACGCCGACGTGTCCTGAACGGCCGGACCGACGAGGGCCGACCTGCGCCGGTCGGGACGTGCGCGATCCGCCCCGACGTCCCGCGGCCCCGTCGCCCCTAACCCCGGGACCGGTGCGCCACGTACGCCAGCGTGCCCAGCAGCAGGCGGGCCTCCGGGGGGTCGGCCGTGTCGAGAGCGGGGGAGCGGAGCCAGCGGGCGGGGCCCCGGCCGCCGCGATCGGAGGGCGGGGCCGTGAGGTACGTACCCGGGCCGAGGCCGCGCAGGTCGAGGGAGGCCGGGTCGTCCCAGCCCATGCGGTAGAGCAGACCGGGCAGTTCGGCGGCGGCGCCGGGCGCGACGAAGAAGTGGACGCGGCCGTCCGGGGTCGCGGTCACCGGCCCGAGGGGGAGCCCCATGCGCTCCATCCGGGCCAGCGCGCTGCGCCCCGCCGACTCGGCGACCTCGATCGCGTCGAACGCGCGCCCGACGGCCAGCATCACCGCGGCCCCCGGCAGCTCGGCCCACGCCCGGCTCACCTCGTCCAAAGTGGCCCCGGCCGGGATCCCCGGCGCGAACGGGAGCGGGTGGGCGCCCGGCGCCGGGCAGTCGGCGCGCCCGCAGGAGCACGCGCCGCCGACGGCCCGCGCGCCCCGCACCACGTCCCAGCCCCACAGCCCCGTGTACTCGGCCACCACGGTGCATTCCGGCGAGCGGTACGACCGGCCGCGCCGTCGCGCGCCGGAGCGGATCTCGCGCATGCCGCCGATCGTGAACCCCATGCCCCCTCCAACGGATCCGTCCCCCCGATGGTTACGAGGTGGATGCGGAACGTAACGCTCTGTTCTTGTCGCCTCCGGTGGCGTCGCCCGGTTCGGGTGGCGCACGGAAGGTTCACGGGTGGTGTGCGTGACGACACGCGCCTCCTGGTGCACCGCTCCACCCGCTCGCGGTCGTCCTGTGTCAAGTGAATCGCGACAAGGCCACCGAGAGTTCATTCGAAGGGGTGGCGAATGGTGGCGTTTCCGAATTCCCCATGGCCGCACCGGTGATCGTAGGATTACTGTGAGTGTGCGAGTCCTGGGGGCACAAGCGCTCGTGGGTATGCCGGAGGCAAGTCGGCAGTCCGTTCGATGGGTGGCAACCGCCGGACGGCGGGCGGTGTAGACCGGCATTCTGATAGGGCTTGGCGCACTCGGTGACAAGTGGTCTCAGGAATGGGGGCGTTCCAGTGAGCGGCAACGGCGGTGGCGGGACGAACGCGGCGAGTGCGGACAAGCGCCCGAACGAGCTGCTCGCCTCGTGGTTCGTGCGCAGCGGCTGGTCCAAGGGCGAGCTGGCCCGCCAGGTCAACCGCCGGGCCCGCCAGCTCGGAGCGAACCACATCTCCACCGACACCTCGCGCGTGCGCCGCTGGCTGGACGGGGAGAACCCGCGCGAGCCGATCCCCAGGATCCTGTCCGAGCTGTTCTCCGAGCGCTTCGGCTGCGTCGTCTCCGTGGAGGACCTCGGCCTGCGCACGGCCCGCCAGACACCTTCCGCCACCGGCGTGGACCTGCCCTGGACCGGCCCCCAGACCGTCGCCCTGCTCAGCGAGTTCTCCCGCAGCGACCTGATGCTGGCCCGGCGCGGCTTCCTCGGCAGCTCACTGGTGCTGTCCGCCGGCCCCTCCCTCATCGAACCGCTCCAGCGCTGGCTCGTCCCCTCGCCCCCGGCCCCGCTCGCGCCCCCCGAGCCGGCCGCCGCGACCCGCCGCCCCGGCCGTCTCTCCCGCCCCGAGCTGGAGCTGCTGGAGAGCACCACCGTGATGTTCCGCAAGTGGGACGCCCAGTGCGGCGGCGGCCTGCGCCGCAAGGCCGTCGTCGGCCAGCTGCACGAGGTGACGGACCTCCTCCAGGAGCCCCAGTCCGAGGGCACCACCCGGCGCCTGTTCAGGGTCGCCGCGGAACTGGCCGAGCTGGCCGGCTGGATGAGCTACGACGTCGGGCTGCAGCCGACCGCCCAGAAGTACTTCGTGCTCGCCCTGCACGCCGCGAAGGAGGCCGGTGACAAGCCGCTCGGCTCGTACGTGCTGTCCAGCATGAGCCGCCAGATGATCCACCTCGGCCGTCCCGACGACGCCCTGGAGCTGATCCACCTCGCCCAGTACGGCAGCCGCGACTGCGCGAGTCCGCGCACCCAGTCCATGCTCTATGCGATGGAGGCCCGCGCGTACGCCAACATGGGTCAGCCCGGCAAGTGCAAACGGGCGGTGCGGATGGCCGAGGACGCCTTCACCGACGTCGACGACCGGGACGAGCCCGACCCCGACTGGATCCGCTTCTTCTCCGAGGCCGAGCTGTACGGCGAGAACTCCCACTCCTTCCGCGACCTCGCCTACGTCGCGGGCCGCAGCCCCACCTACGCGTCGCTGGCCGAGCCGCTGATGGAGAAGGCCGTGCAGCTCTTCGCGGAGGACGCGGAACACCAGCGCTCGTACGCGCTGAACCTGATCGGCATGGCCACCGTCCACCTCCTCCAGCGCGAGCCCGAGCAGAGCACGCGCTATGCCGCCCACGCGATGGAGGTGGCCAAGAAGGTCCGTTCCGAGCGTGTGAACACCCGTATCCGCAAGACCGTCGACAACGCCGTACGCGACTACGGCGACCTCGGAGAGGTCATCGACCTGACCGAGCAGCTCGCCGCCGAACTCCCCGAGACCGCCGAGGCGGTCTGAGGCCCCGGCCCAGGGCCCGCACCCCCAGGAACCCCGGCCGCGGCCGGCCCTCCCGAACCGCCCGACTCGGCTCCCCCCATGCCAGGTCATCGGAAGGCCGCCGCGGCCGGTCCGCTGTCCGCACGCATTTCACCGACGCACGCATTTCACCGACGCGTAACACACCAGGCGTCTTCGTCACCCCGGCGAAACAACGAGGGGCGTCCACCGAAACCGCGCTGCGCGAATCTCATGGCGCAGGACCGGCCCACCCCCTCATCCCCCGGTACCGCTGCCGGGGGCCGCCAGGCTTCGCCCGCACGGGGCCGTACCACACGACGAGGAGACGCCGATGGCACCAGCCGTCATGCTCGCGGCGGAGGCACCGAAACTGTCGTCCGCCAACACAGGCTTCATGCTGATCTGTTCCGCCCTGGTGATGCTGATGACCCCGGGCCTGGCCTTCTTCTACGGAGGCATGGTCCGCGTCAAGAGCACCCTGAACATGCTGATGATGAGCTTCATCAGTCTCGGGATCGTCACCATCCTGTGGGTGCTGTACGGCTTCTCGATCGCCTTCGGCACCGACAAGGGCTCGCTCATCGGCTGGACGTCCGACTTCGCCGGCTTCTCCGGGATCGGCAAGACCGACCTGTGGCCCGGCTACACCATCCCGGTCTTCGTCTTCGCCGTCTTCCAGCTGATGTTCGCGGTCATCACACCGGCCCTGATCAGCGGTGCCCTGGCGGACCGGGTGAAGTTCACCGCCTGGTCGCTGTTCGTGGTGCTGTGGGTCACGATCGTGTACTTCCCGGTCGCCCACTGGGTCTGGGGCAGCGGCGGCTGGGCCTTCAAGCTCGGCGTGATCGACTTCGCCGGCGGCACCGCGGTCCACATCAACGCCGGCGCGGCCGCGCTCGGCGTGATCCTCGTCATCGGCAAGCGGTCCGGCTTCAAGAAGGACCCGATGCGCCCGCACAGCCTCCCCCTGGTCATGCTGGGCGCGGGGCTGCTGTGGTTCGGCTGGTTCGGCTTCAACGCGGGCTCCTGGCTCGGCAACGACGACGGCGTGGGCCCGCTGATGTTCGTCAACACCCAGATCGCCACCGCCGCCGCCATGCTCGCCTGGCTCGCGTACGAGAAGATCCGCCACGGCGCGTGCACCACGCTGGGCGCCGCGTCCGGCGCGGTCGCGGGCCTGGTCGCCATCACCCCGTCCGGCGGCGCGGTCTCCCCGCTCGGCGCCATCGCGGTCGGCGCCGTCGCCGGTGTCCTGTGCGCCATGGCGGTCGGCCTGAAGTACCGGTTCGGCTACGACGACTCCCTCGACGTCGTCGGCGTCCACATGGTCGGCGGCGTCATCGGCTCCCTCCTGGTCGGCCTCTTCGCCAGCGGTACGGGACAGTCCGACGTCAAGGGCCTCTTCTACGGCGGCGGTCTGGACCAGTTCTGGAAGCAGTGCGCCGGTGTGTTCGCCGTCCTCGCCTACTCCCTCCTCGCCTCCGCGGTCCTCGCCTTCCTCATCGACAGGACGATCGGGATGCGCGTCACCGAGGACGAGGAGGTCTCCGGCATCGACCAGGCCGAGCACGCGGAGACCGCCTACGACTTCAGCGGCGCGGGCGGCGGCGTCGCCGGCACCCTCACCGCCCTGGCCGCGGCCGCCGCCCCGGGCACACCGACCAAGCCGAGCAGGAAAGTGGACGCATGAAGCTCATCACCGCCGTCGTGAAGCCCCACCGGCTCGACGAGATCAAGGAAGCCCTCCAGTCCTTCGGCGTCCACGGGCTCACCGTCACCGAGGCCAGCGGCTACGGCAGGCAGCGCGGACACACCGAGGTCTACCGCGGTGCCGAGTACACCGTCGACCTGGTGCCCAAGATCCGGATCGAGGTGCTGGCCGAGGACGACGACGCCGAACAGCTCATCGAGATCGTGGTCAAGGCGGCCCGCACGGGCAAGATCGGTGACGGAAAGGTCTGGTCCCTGCCGGTCGACACGGCCGTCCGGGTCCGCACCGGCGAGCGCGGCCCGGACGCGCTCTGACGGCCCGGCGAGCGAGGCGGAGCGGGCGAGGCGGGCGATCGAGGACAGGAGCCACCACGTGAGGGACGAGGTCCAGAACGACGAGACCGTCAAGGCCTGCGAGATCGTCGAGGCCGACGAGATCGTCGAGGCCGTGAAGGCGGATGATGCCGACGATGCTGTCGAGACGGGGGAGAGCGTCAAGGCTGCCGAGACGGACGAGACCGATGAGGCCCATGCGCCCGAGGAGGCGGATGAGTCCGACGAGGCTCTCGAAACCGTCGAGGCCGTCGAGGCGTCGGAGACGCGACCCGGCGGCTACGCGGCGGCCCGGCTGCGCCTGCTCACCGAGGACGCGCGGTCCGGCCCGCCGCGCCGGGCGGCCCTCGCCCAGCTCACCGACGACTGGCTCGCACGACTGTTCACCAAGGCAGCCGGAGACGCCCAGGGCCCGCCGGGCCTGTCCCTCGTCGCCGTCGGCGGCTACGGCCGCGGCGAGCTGTCCCCGCGCAGCGACCTCGACCTGCTCCTGCTGCACGACGGCGCCGACCCGGCCGACGTCGCCGCCCTCGCCGACCGCCTCTGGTACCCCGTGTGGGACCTCGGGCTCACCCTCGACCACTCCGTGCGCACACCGGCCGAGGCACGCAGGACGGCCGGCGACGACCTCAAGGTCCAGCTCGGCCTGCTGGACGCCCGGCACCTCGCGGGCGACCTCGCCCTCACCGCCCGCCTGCGCACGGCCGTCCTCGCCGACTGGCGCGACCAGGCCGCCCGGCGCCTGCCCGAACTCCGGGAGCTGTGCGCCGAGCGCGCCGAACGCCACGGCGAACTCCAGTACCTGCTGGAACCCGACCTGAAGGAGGCGCGCGGCGGCCTGCGCGACGCCACCGCCCTGCGCGCCGTGGCCGCCTCCTGGCTGGCCGACGCCCCCCGCGAGGGCCTCGCCGATGCCCGCCGCCGGCTGCTCGACGTACGCGACGCCCTGCACCTGACCACCGGCCGCGCCACCGACCGCCTCGCGCTCCAGGAACAGGACCAGGTCGCCGCCGAGCTGGGCCTGCTCGACGCCGACACCCTGCTGCGCCAGGTGTACGAGGCGGCGCGCGTCATCTCGTACGCGAGCGATGTCACCTGGCGCGAAGTGGGGCGCGTACTCAAGGCCCGCGCCGTGCGGCCCCGGCTGCGCGCCCTGCTGGGCGGCGGCAGGCCGGGCGCGGAGCGCTCCCCGCTCGCCGAAGGGGTGGTGGAACAGGAGGGCGAGGTGGTGCTCGCCCGCGCCGCACGCCCCGAACGCGACCCCGTCCTCCCCCTGCGTGCCGCGGCCGCCGCCGCGCAGGCCGGTCTCCCGCTCTCCCTGCACGCCGTACGCCGCCTGGCGGCCACCGCGCGCCCCCTGCCCACGCCCTGGCCCGCCGAGGCCCGCGAACAACTCGTCACCCTCCTCGGCTCCGGCCGCCCCACGGTCCAGGTCTGGGAGGCCCTGGAGGCGGAGGGCGTGGTCACCCGGCTGCTGCCCGACTGGGAGCGGGTGCGCTGCCGCCCGCAGCGCAACGCCGTCCACGTCTGGACCGTCGACCGCCACCTGATCGAGACGGCCGTCCGCGCCTCCTCGCTCACCCGCCGCGTCGGCCGCCCCGACCTGCTGCTGGTCGCGGCGCTGCTGCACGACATCGGCAAGGGCTGGCCCGGCGACCACTCGCTGGCCGGGGAGACCATCGCCCGGGACGTGGCCGGCCGCATCGGCTTCGGCCGCGCCGACAGCGCCGTCCTCGCCACCCTAGTACGCCACCATCTGCTGCTCACCGACACCGCCACCCGCCGCGACCTCGACGACCCGGCCACCGTCCGCGCCGTCGCCGACGCGGTCGGCACGCAGAGCACACTGGAGCTGCTGCACGCGCTGACGGAGGCGGACGCGCTGGCCACCGGCCCGGCCGCCTGGTCCTCCTGGCGCGCCTCGCTCGTCGCCGACCTGGTGCGCCGGGCCACCGCGCTCCTCGCCGGCGACGTATCCGACGGATCCGAACCCGCCGCCGCCGAACCCACCGCCGAGCAGGAACGCCTCGCCGTCGAGGCCCACCGCACGGGCGGCCCCGTCCTGGCGCTGCGCGCGCAGACCGGCCCGCCGGACGAGGAGCCGGCCCGGTCGGCGGAACCGCTGGGCGCGGAACTGCTCATCGCCGTCCCCGACCAGCCGGGCGTGCTGCCCGCGGTCGCCGGGGTGCTCGCCGTGCACCGCCTCACCGTCCGCACGGCCGAACTGCGGACCGCGGACCTGCCCGACGGCTTCGGCGACCGCCCGGTCCTCCTGCTGAACTGGCGGGTCGCCGCCGAGTACGGCGCGCTGCCCCAGGCCACCCGGCTGCGCGCCGACCTCGTCCGGGCCCTGGACGGCTCCCTCGCCATCGCCTCCCGCCTCGCCGAACGGGACGCCGCCTACCCCCGCCGCCGGGGCGTCCTGGCACCCCCGGCGCGCGTGAGCCTCGCCCCCGCCGCCTCCCGGCACGCCACCGTGATCGAGGTCCGCGCCCAGGACGCGCCGGGCCTGCTGTTCCGCATCGGGCGGGCCCTGGAGGAGGCCGGGGTGCGGGTGCGGAGCATGCACGTGAGCACGCTGGGCTCCAACGCCGTGGACGCCTTCTACGTCACCGGCCCGGCAGGCGGTCCACTCCCGCCGCAGGAGGCGGCCTGCGCGGTACGCACGGTGGAGGAGACGCTGCGGGCGTGACCTCGCGGACGGCTGGTGCGTTGACCGGGTGTGGTCCCCGCCCGTGCGGGGACGGTCCACCGGCCCGGCACGTGCTGAAGATGGTCAAGGCCTTGTCCCCGCATGCTGCGGGGTTCCGCCCCCGCCCGCTGAACCCAACGGGTGGGGGCGATCGTCTTGCGCGGCCGGATACCCTGGAAGGCGCTCAGACTGCTCCCGACTCCGAGGACCGACGCCGCCGTGTTCGATACTCTCTCCGATCGCCTCTCAGCGACCTTCAAGAACCTGCGCGGCAAGGGGCGCTTGAGCGAAGCGGACATCGACGCCACCGCGCGCGAGATCCGCATCGCCCTCCTCGAAGCGGACGTGGCACTCCCTGTCGTCCGGGCGTTCATCAAGAACGTCAAGGAGCGCTCCCTCGGCGCCGAGGTCTCCAAGGCGCTGAACCCCGCGCAACAGATCGTCAAGATCGTCAACGACGAGCTGGTCACCATCCTCGGTGGCGAGACCCGCCGCCTCCGCTTCGCCAAGCAGCCGCCGACGGTCATCATGCTGGCCGGTCTGCAGGGCGCCGGCAAGACGACTCTCGCGGGCAAGCTCGGCCGGTGGCTCAAGGAGCAGGGCCACTCGCCGCTGCTGGTCGCCTGCGACCTCCAGCGGCCGAACGCCGTCAACCAGCTCAGCGTCGTCGCCGAGCGCGCCGGCGTCGCGGTCTACGCGCCCGAGCCGGGCAACGGCGTGGGCGACCCGGTCAAGGTCGCCCAGGACTCCATCGACTTCGCGAAGGCCAAGGTCCACGACATCGTGATCGTGGACACCGCCGGCCGCCTCGGCATCGACGCCGACATGATGCAGCAGGCCGCGGACATCCGGGACGCGGTGCGCCCCGACGAGATCCTGTTCGTCGTCGACGCGATGATCGGTCAGGACGCCGTGAACACCGCGGAGGCCTTCCGCGACGGCGTCGGCTTCGACGGCGTGGTGCTCTCCAAGCTCGACGGCGACGCCCGCGGCGGTGCCGCCCTGTCGATCCGGCAGGTCACCGGCAAGCCGATCATGTTCGCGTCCAACGGTGAGAAGCTCGACGACTTCGACGCCTTCCACCCGGACCGGATGGCCTCGCGCATCCTCGACATGGGTGACCTGCTCACCCTCATCGAGCAGGCGGAGAAGACGTTCAGCCAGGAAGAGGCCGAGAAAATGGCCTCCAAGCTGGCGTCGAAGAAGGGCCAGGACTTCACCCTGGACGACTTCCTGTCCCAGATGGAGCAGGTCAGGAAGATGGGCTCGATCTCCAAGCTGCTCGGCATGCTGCCGGGGATGGGCCAGATCAAGGACCAGATCAACAACCTCGACGAGCGCGATGTCGACCGTACCGCCGCGATCATCAAGTCGATGACCCCGGGTGAGCGCCAGGACCCGACGATCATCAACGGCTCGCGCCGCGCCCGTATCGCCAAGGGTTCCGGTGTCGAGGTCAGCGCCGTGAAGAACCTGGTGGAGCGGTTCTTCGAGGCCCGCAAGATGATGTCCCGCATGGCCCAGGGCGGCGGCATGCCCGGTATGCCGGGGATCCCGGGCATGGGCGGCGGCCCCGGCCGCAGCAAGAAGCAGCCGAAGAAGGCCAAGGGCAAGCAGCGCTCGGGCAACCCGATGAAGCGCAAGCAGCAGGAGCAGGAGGAGGCCGCCCGCCGCGCCGCCGCGGCCCAGGGCGGCGCCCTCGGCCTGCCGCAGCAGGGCGGCCAGGACTTCGAGTTGCCGGACGAGTTCAAGAAGTTCATGGGCTGAGCGGCCGTACGCCGTTCGTTCGTACGACGTTCGAGGGCGCTCCCGTCCGCGGGGGCGCCCTCAGCGCGTGCCGGGGTCCGCCAAGTGCCGTAACGTCCAGATATGAGCAATGCCGCGCCACCACGCAAGGCCCCTGACCAGCCGTGGCGCACCGAGGGCACCCCGGACGAGCCGCCCCGGCGGCCCGGTGGCAGGCGGACGCGCGGCCGGTGGTGGGGACTGCTCGTCACCGCGGTGATCGTCTTCCTGCTGGCCTACAGCGGGCTGAGCTACTACAACACCGGCAACGAGCCGACCATCTCGTACACGGAGTTCAGCAGGCAGGTCGACGCGGGCCACGTCAGCAAGATCTACTCCAAGGGCGACGCGATCCAGGGGCAGCTCAAGAGCGCCCAGGCCAGGCCGAGCGGCGGTGGCACGTACACCAAGTTCAGGACCCAGCGCCCGGCCTTCGCCGACGACCGGCTCTGGCAGAGCCTGAGCAGCCACCACGTGACCGTGACCGCGCAGCCGGTGGTGCAGGAGCGCGGGTTCCTGTCCAACCTGCTGCTGTCGCTCGCGCCGATCGTCGTCATCGCCGCGCTGTGGATCTTCTTCGCCCGGCGGATCGGCTCGGGACTGGGCGGGCCCGGCGGCCTGCTCGGCCGCAAGACGCCGCCGCGCCCGGTCGAGCTGCAACCGGGCACCCAGCGCACGACCTTCGCCGACGTGGCCGGTATCGACGAGGTCAAGGGCGAACTGGACGACGTCGTCGACTTCCTCAAGCACCCCGACGACTACCGCCGCATGGGCGCCAAGATGCCCCGCGGCGTGCTGCTCACCGGGCCGCCCGGCACCGGCAAGACGCTGCTCGCACGGGCCGTCGCCGGAGAGGCGGGAGTGCCCTTCTTCTCCGCCTCCGCCTCCGAGTTCATCGAGATGATCGTCGGGGTGGGCGCCTCCCGGGTGCGCGAGCTGTTCGCCGAGGCCCGCAAGGTGGCCCCCTCGATCGTCTTCATCGACGAGATCGACACCATCGGGCGGGCGCGCGGCGGCGGCGCCTCGATGGGCGGCTATGACGAGCGCGAACAGACCCTGAACCAGATCCTGACCGAGATGGACGGCTTCTCCGGTTCCGAAGGCGTGATCGTTCTGGCCGCCACCAACCGCGCCGACGTCCTGGACCCGGCCCTCACCCGCCCCGGCCGGTTCGACCGGGTGGTGAGCGTCGCGCCCCCCGACCGCGGCGGCCGGGAGGCCATCTTGCGCATCCACACCCGCGAGATCCCGCTCGCGCAGGGCGTGGACCTCGCCCGGGTGGCCCGTACGACGCCGGGCATGACCGGCGCGGAACTGGCCAACCTCGCCAACGAGGCCGCCCTGCTCGCGGTCAAACGCCGGCAGCGCGAGGTGACCCAGGCCGACTTCTCCGAGGCCCTGGAGAAGGTCCAGCTCGGCGCCGAACGCGCCCTGGTGATGCCCGAGGAGGAACGCCGGCGCACCGCCTACCACGAGAGCGGACACGCCCTGCTCGGCATGCTCCAGCCCGGTGCCGACCCGGTCCGCAAGATCACCATCGTCCCGCGCGGGCGGGCGCTCGGGGTGACCCTGTCCACGCCGGAATCGGACAAGTACGCGTACACGGAGGAGTACCTGCGCGGCCGGATCATCGGCGCGCTCGGCGGCATGGCGGCCGAGCAGGTCGTCTACGGCGTCATCACGACCGGTTCGGAGAGCGACCTCGAACAGGTCACCAACATCGCGCGCGGGATGGTGGCCCGCTGGGGCATGAGCGAACACCTGGGCCGCCTGTCCGCCCTGCCGAACGACGCCCAGCAGGCCTACGGGCTCTCCGCCGCCCCGCAGACCCTCGACGCCATCGACACCGAGATGCGGCGCATCGTCGACGAGTGCTACGACGAGGCGAGCCGCAAGCTGCGCGACCACCGTCCGCAACTGGACGCGCTGGCCGAAGCCCTGCTGGAGAACGAGACGCTCGAGGAGGCGCACGCCTACCGGGTCGCCGGCATCACCCGCCTGAAGAAGGACCTGGAGGCGGAGGTGGAATGAGACGGTCCGCTCCTACGGCGCGCGTGCCACGGCGCGCGTGCCACAGCGTGCCTGCCACGGCGCGCGCGTGCTACGGCGTGCGGGCGATCAGGTAGCGGAACACGTTGGGCATCCACACCGTGCCGTCGCGCCGCTGGTGGGCGTGGAGGGCCTCGGACAGCTCCTTGTCGACCTGGTCGCTTCCGGCCGCCGCGATCGCCGCGTCGAACAGGCCCGTGGAGAGCATGCCGCGCACCGCGCTGTCCAGGTCCGCGTACCCGAACGGGCAGGCGACGCGGCCGGAGCCGTCCGGGCGCAGCCCCGCGCGGCGGGCCACGTCCTCCAGGCCGTCGCGCGCCACCGGCGGCGGATCGGTCGCCCGGGTGGCCACGCGCAGCACGGCCGACGCCGCGCACCGCTCCGGCGGCCCCCAGCCGGCCAGCACCACCGGCGCTCCGCGCTCGGCGAGCGGCACCGCCGCAGCGAGCGCCCCGGCGGGCTCCTCGGTGTCGCCCGCGAGGCATCCGAGCGGCTCGAAGGCGGTGACGAAGGTGTACGCGGCCGTGCCCACGGCCGCCCCGTCCGCGCGGCCGGCGCCGGAGGAGCCGCAGGTCCCGGCCGCGCCGCGGCCGTGCGTCCCTTCGCGGTCCGTGTCGAGCGGTGCGCCGCCGAGGCCGTCGAGCGGTGCGCCCGCGGCGGCGCGGGGCGGCGGCCCCTCGACGATCCGGGCGTCCGCACGCGCGCGCGTGCCCCCTGCCCCGGGGGCCTCGGGCAGCAGCCGCTGCCGTGCGAGGGCCAGCCGTTCGGGACAGGAGTCGACGCCGGTGACCACGGCCCCTCGGGAGGCCGCCATGAGCAGGGCGAGCCCGGAGCCGCAGCCGAGGGCCAGCAGCCGTGTGCCGGCGCCCACGTCCAGTCGCTCGTAGACGGCCTCGTAGAGCGGCACCAGCATCCGCTCCTGGATCTCGGACCAGTCACGCGCGCGTGCACGCAGGTCCACCTGGGGCGCGGGGCCCGCGGGAGGATGGTGGCGACGCACGAGCGTAGGTGTCATGGATAAGCGCCCCAATCCGCCGAGAATTGCCGCTGTACCGATTTCCGTGGCCCCGTGCAGTGCGCGCGCACTTCCGTATGCCAGGTAACTCCCCGCTCCGCATCGCGTCCAGGGGTCGTGAGGGCCTGTTCGTCCGTTCCGGGCGTCCCGTCCGGAGATTTCACATCCCGGAAACCCGGGCCTCGCCCCGCCGTCGCGGAGACCGGGGGACGGGGCGGTGCGGGACACCTGGGACGCGCCCGGTAACGTCACCGTCGTCGCGCACGCCCGCCGAGGTACAGCCTTCCGCGGGGGATGCGGCCGAAACGTCTCTTGTACACCGCGCGTGCACCTGTGCACCGGCGCGCGTCGAGACCTACGCGCGGGTGCGTACGCGGGGCTACGCACCACCTTGGTATGAGCTGTGAGGCTTCTCCGCAGATCAGCGCACCCGCCCTCGTCAGGACGCATCAGCGGCAACTGACGGGTACGTGCAAATTATTTGGGATGCCCCGGAATAGGAACACAGTGGCACTCCCGCTCGTTGTCATTACGTGAGCACGACACAGACACCACCTGTTCTCGCAGCGGAGCTGGCACAGGCGTGGGCCGACATTCAGCGGTACCACCCCGAGCTGCCTGACCTTGCCGCCCCCGAGTCCCTGATCGGGGAGTCGTCGTCCGCGTGCGGGCACGAGCTCTCCTTCGAGCGACTGCTCCATGAGGCAGTCCACGGCATCGCCGCCGCGCGCGGGGTACGCGACACCTCCCGCGCCGGCCGCTACCACAACCGCCGGTTCCTTGCGATCGCCGAGGAGCTGGGCCTGGACCACCCCGACGAGCCGCACCCGAGCAGCGGCTTCTCCCTGGTCACGCTCAGCCCCGAGGCCAAGCGCCGTTACCGCCCGACGATCGAGCGCCTCCAGCGCGCCCTGAAGGCGCACACGGCGGCCACCTCCGCCGACACCGGCCGCAGCTTCCGCGGTCCGGCCGCCCGGCACGGCTCCTCCGGCGGCGGGGTCCGGGTCAAGGCGGTCTGCGACTGCGGGCGCAACGTACGCGTCGTCCCCTCGGTCCTGGCCCAGGCCCCGATCGTGTGCGGCGGGTGCGGCAAGCCGTTCAGGATCCCCGAGGTGGTGGGCGCGGCGGGCTGAGGCCGCGGCTGCTCGTGGCAGCCGCGCTCCGGCCGCCGTCCGGCGATCCGGTCCAGGGCCCGGGGGAGGGCTGACGGAGCGGTGACGGCACCCGGCCGCCGGGTGCCCCTGTGGCGTGCCCCGGCGGTGCCCACCCTCTGCCGGAAGGGCCCCGCCGGGTATGGCACAATGGCTAGCTGTACTCGACAGCCGCACAGGACCCCTCTCTCCTCCGGCTGACGCGTCCGTCGGGCACTCGGGTACCGCAACCCCACGCGGCGTTCCGCCGTGCCCCACCACGTCAAATCCAGGAGAACCCACTCCCGTGGCAGTCAAGATCAAGCTGAAGCGTCTGGGCAAGATCCGTTCGCCTCACTACCGCATCGTCGTCGCCGACTCCCGTACCCGCCGTGACGGCCGGGCCATCGAGGAGATCGGTCTGTACCACCCGGTGCAGAACCCCTCGCGCATCGAGGTCGACGCCGACCGCGTGGCGTACTGGCTCTCCGTCGGCGCCCAGCCGACCGAGCCCGTGCTCGCCATCCTGAAGAAGACCGGCGACTGGCAGAAGTTCAAGGGCGAGCCCGCCCCGGCTCCGCTGCTGCAGCCGCAGGAGAAGGCCGCGCGTCCGTCGTTCGAGTCGCTCGGCGGCGAGGACGAGGGCAAGGGTGAGGCCATCACCCAGAAGAAGAAGGCTGAGAAGAAGGACGAGGCCGCTGCCGAGTCCACCGAGGCCTGAGCAGCATGCTCGAAGAGGCGCTTGAGCACCTCGTGAAGGGCATCGTCGACAACCCTGACGATGTGCAGGTCGCCTCGCGCGACCTGCGCCGCGGGCGGGTGCTGGAGGTCCGGGTCCACCCCGACGACCTCGGCAAGGTGATCGGCCGCAACGGCCGCACCGCGCGCGCCCTGCGTACCGTCGTGGGCGCCATCGGCGGCCGTGGTGTCCGTGTCGACCTCGTCGACGTGGACCACGTCCGCTGACGCTTCATCGCAACCGGCTCGGGCCGGGGAGGGCCACTGGGCCGTCCCCGGCCCGCAGTCGTATGACAGGAGATCAAGCACAGTGCAGCTGGTAGTCGCACGGATCGGCCGTGCCCATGGCATCAAGGGCGAGGTCACCGTCGAAGTACGCACGGACGAGCCGGAGCTGAGACTCGCCCCCGGCGCCGTACTCGCCACCGACCCCGCCTCCGCCGGGCCGCTGACCATCGCCGCCGGCCGGGTCCACAGCGGCCGGCTGCTCCTGCGCTTCGACGGCGTCACCGACCGCACCGGCGCCGAGGCCCTGCGCAACACCCTGCTGATCGCCGACGTGGACCCGGACGAGCTGCCCGAGGACGAGGACGAGTTCTACGACCATCAGCTCATCGACCTGGACGTGGTCACCGAGGACGGCACCGAGGTCGGCCGGATCACCGAGATCTCGCACCTGCCCTCTCAGGACCTGTTCATCGTGGAACGCCCGGACGGCAGCGAGGTCATGATCCCCTTCGTGGAGGAGATCGTCGCCGAGATCGACCTGGAGGAGCAGAAGGCCGTCATCACGCCGCCGCCCGGCCTGATCGACGACCGCGCCGAGATCGCCTCCGCCCGGGGCGCCACGCCCGACCGGACCGCCGCGCGGACCTCGCCGTCCACGGAGGCCGACGGGAACCCCGAGCCCGACGGGAACCCCGAGCCCGACGGGACCCCGGAGTCCGAGGGGAACCCGGGGGACGCGTCGTAATGCGCCTCGACGTCGTCACGATCTTCCCCGAGTACCTCGAACCGCTGAACGTCTCCCTCGTCGGCAAGGCACGCGCGCGCGGGCAGCTCGACGTGCACGTGCACGACCTGCGCGCCTGGACGTACGACCGCCACAACACGGTCGACGACACGCCCTACGGCGGCGGCCCCGGCATGGTCATGAAGACCGAGCCCTGGGGCGACGCACTGGACACCGTCCTTGCCGACGGGTACGAGACGGGTGCCCACGCGCCCGCGCTGATCGTCCCGACCCCCAGCGGCCGCCCCTTCACCCAGGACCTCGCCGTAGAGCTGTCCGAGCGCCCCTGGCTGATCTTCACCCCCGCCCGCTACGAGGGCATCGACCGCCGCGTCATGGACGAGTACGCCACCCGGATACCGGTCTACGAGGTGTCCATCGGCGACTACGTCCTCGCAGGCGGCGAGGCCGCCGTCCTGGTCGTCACCGAAGCCGTGGCCCGCCTGCTGCCCGGCGTCCTCGGCAACGCGGAGTCCCACCGGGACGACTCCTTCGCGCCCGGCGCCATGGCGAGCCTCCTGGAAGGCCCCGTGTACACCAAGCCGCCGCTGTGGCGCGGCCGGGACATCCCGGACGTGCTGCTCAGCGGCCACCACGGGAAGATCGCCCGCTGGCGCCGTGACGAGGCCCTGCGGCGCACGACCGCCCACCGCCCCGACCTCATCGAGCGCTGCGCCCCCGGCGCCTTCGACAAGAAGGACCGCGAGATGCTGTCCATCCTGGGCTGGTCCCCGGACCCGGCGGGGGAGCCGTACGGCCGATTTTGGCGCAGGACCGACGGCGTGGAAGAATAGGCCGCTGCTGTGCGCCGTCCGGTGGGCGCCCCTGCCACAGGGGGACACGACGACCGCCCCGACCGCCCGGCAGACCTCGTGGAAATTCCTAGTTCCCGTTGATGACCTGTGGCATCAGCGAAGAAAGCAGAGACATGTCTCACCTGCTCGACACCGTCGACTCCGCGTCGCTCCGCGACGACGTCCCCGCCTTCCGTCCGGGTGACACCGTCAACGTGCACGTCCGCGTCATCGAGGGCAACCGCTCCCGTGTGCAGCAGTTCAAGGGCGTGGTGATCCGCCGCCAGGGTTCCGGCGTGCGCGAGACCTTCACGGTCCGCAAGGTCTCGTTCTCCGTCGGCGTCGAGCGCACCTTCCCGGTGCACACCCCGATCGTCGAGAAGATCGAGCTGGTCACCCGTGGTGACGTGCGCCGCGCCAAGCTGTACTACCTCCGTGAGCTGCGCGGCAAGGCCGCGAAGATCAAGGAGAAGCGCGAGAACTGAGCGCTTTCGGGAGTTCACATCGGGGCGGGATAGCATTCCGCCCCGATGGACACCGAAGCACAGCCGACGGAGCGCGACCGCTCCTTCGGCCCCTCCACAGCCGGAACCGAACAGACTCCGGACGCGCAGGGGCCGAAGGACCGGTCGCGTTCGTCGTTGGCGGCGCGTCTGACCGACGGGGTCCCCGGCGGACGGATCACCCTGTCCGTGGTGATCTGCCTGGTCCTCCTGCTGCTCGTCAACGCGTTCGTGGCGCAGCCGTTCCAGATCCCCAGCGGTTCCATGGAGCAGGGACTGAGGATCGGGGACCGGGTGCTCGTGAACAAGCTGGCCTACCGTTTCGGCGCCGGCCCGCGGCGCGGCGATGTCGTCGTGTTCGACGGCACCGGATACTTCGGGGACGCCGACTACGTCAAACGCGTTGTGGGTGTGGGGGCAGACCACGTGGTCTGCTGCGACGAGAAGGGCAGGATCGAGGTGAACGGACAGGCGGTCGACGAGTCGGCGTTCCTTCATCCGGGTGACAGTCCCTCCACGGTGCCCTTCGACGTCGTGGTGCCCGACGGCACCCTCTTCCTGCTCGGCGACCACCGCAGCGACTCCAGCGACTCGCGCGACCACCTGGGCTCCCCGGGCGGCGGCATGGTTCCGGTGGGGGACGTGATCGGCCGGGCCGACTGGATCGCCTGGCCGCCCGGCCACTGGACCCACCTCACCCGGCCCGGCGCCTACGCGCGCGTGCCCGCTCCCGCCTCCGCGGACGGCGGCCATGGGTAGCCGCGGCCGGCCACGCGGCAGACCGGCGGACGCCGCCGACGACCCGCTGCCCACCGGCATCCGGCGCGCGGCGAGCCCGGCCGGCGGGCGCACCCGCGCGGAGCGCCGCAAACTGCAGCGCAAGGTCAAGCGCAAGCGCAGGCGCTCGGCAGTCCGCGAGATACCGCTCCTGGTCGGTGTGGCCGTGCTCATAGCACTGGTGCTGAAGACCTTCCTCGTACAGGCCTTCGTGATCCCGTCGGGCTCCATGGAGCAGACGATCCGCATCGGCGACCGGGTCCTCGTCGACAAGCTCACCCCGTGGTTCGGGGCCGAGCCCCGGCGCGGTGACGTCGTCGTCTTCCGCGACCCGGGCGGCTGGCTGGACGGGGAGGAGACCACGCAGAAGAACGACCCGGTCGTGGTCAAACAGGTCAAGGAAGGCCTCACCTTCATCGGCCTGCTGCCCTCCGACAACGAGAAGGACCTGATCAAACGGGTCATCGGGGTCGGTGGTGACCACGTCAAGTGCTGCGACAAGCAGGGGCGGGTGACCGTCAACGGCGTTCCCCTGAACGAGGGGGATTACCTCTACCCGGACAACGCCCCCTCCGACACCCCGTTCGACATCACGGTCCCGAAGGGCCGGCTGTGGGTGATGGGCGACCACCGCGGCAACTCCGCGGACTCGCGCGCCCACCGCAACACCCCTTACGGCGGTACGGTCTCGGTGAAGTCGGTGGTGGGCCGGGCCCTGGTGATCGGCTGGCCGTTCAGCCACTGGACCACCCTGAGAGAGCCGGAAACCTTCGCCGCGGTCTCCGACTCGGCCGCCGGGTCGGACGCCGCCGACCCGCTGTCGCATAGGGTTGGCCCCTACGATCCCAACAGATCGGTTCAACTCCCGAGCCCTGCGGAACTCCCGCTCGTTATGGGAGTGGTGGGCCTGCGCCGTGCACGGGGCAGGCGGTGGCGCGGAGTGAGGAGTTGGCGTGGGGGATGTGGCGGTTGGCGCACGGTCCGGCAGCGACGGCGAGGAGCACCGCGGACACCCCGTGGACGCGGCGGCACCCGCTGCGGACAGCGCCGTGACCTCCGGGAACGACAGCAAGGCAGCCGAGGACGGCACGGTGACGGAGCACAACGACAGCGATGAGCAGGCCACCGGCCGCAGCGCCCAGGAGGCCAAGAAGCCGCGTTCCTTCTGGAAGGAACTGCCGATCCTGATCGTCATCGCCCTGGTACTGGCGCTGCTGATCAAGACCTTCCTCGTCCAGGCGTTCTCCATCCCGTCCGACTCGATGCAGAACACCCTGCAGCGCGGCGACCGGGTCCTGGTCGACAAGCTGACCCCGTGGTTCGGCTCCGAGCCCGACCGGGGCGAGGTCGTCGTCTTCCACGACCCGGACGACTGGCTTGCCGGTGAACCGACGGCGAGCCCCAACGCCCTGCAGACGGTGCTCAGCTGGATCGGCCTGATGCCGTCCGCCGAGGAGAAGGACCTGATCAAGCGGGTCATCGGAGTCGGCGGCGACACCGTCGAGTGCCAGGGCACCGGCCCGCTGAGGGTCAACGGCAGGGCGTTGAACGAGCCGTACGTCTACCCCGGCAACACCCCGTGCAGCCAGGACGACCAGGGCGGCCAGTTCAAGGTCAAGGTGCCGGAGGGCTTCATCTGGGTGATGGGCGACCACCGGCAGAACTCCCGGGACTCGCGCTACAACCAGGCCGACAAGAACCACGGCATGGTCCCGGTCAAGGAGGTCGTGGGCCGTGCCATCGTGCGTGCCTGGCCGGTCAACCGCTGGGGCACCCTGCCCGTCCCCGACACCTTCGACCAGCAGGGCATCGGCCAGCAGACCTCGGCCGCGGGCGCACTGACGGTGGCGCCCGGCGGCGTGGCGCTCACTGCCGCGGTGCCCATGGTGATCTGGCGCCGCAGGCGGATCCTGAAGGCCGAGACCGGCACCGGCACACCCACCACGGCCACCGGAAGCCGCTGACCGCCGGCCGTGGGGCGGAGCCCTGATCCCTACGAGAAGCCCTGACCGGTACGGCGGAGCCCTGGTCCGTACGAGACGCCTGTGAAGCCCCCGTGGAGCTGTGGTTCCGGCCCCGGAAGGGGCTGCCCGGGCTCGGTACCGCCGGGTAGGGTGCGGATCCATGGGTGGCGAGAGCACGACGCGTACGGCCCCGCGCAGCGGCGGCACAGGCAGGGCACCGGCAGGCGGCAGGACGGGACAGCGGCTGTCCGGGCTCGCCGTGGCGCTCGGGCTGGTGCTGTTCCTCGGCGGATTCGCCTGGGCCGCGGTGGTGTACCGGCCCTACACCGTGCCCACCAGTTCCATGACACCGACGATCGGCATGGGCGACCGCGTGCTGGCCCAGCGCGTCGACGGCGACGAGGTGCGCCGCGGCGATGTCGTCGTCTTCCACGACAAGACATGGGTGGCGAACGCGCCCGTGGTCAAGCGGGTGGTGGCCGTCGGCGGCGACGAGGTCGCCTGCTGCACCGACGGCAAGCTCACCGTCAACGGCAAGCAGATCGACGAGCCGTACCTGAAGGGCGGCCCCGCCGAGATCACGAACTTCCCGACCGTCAAGGTGCCCGAGGGCCGCCTGTTCCTGCTCGGCGACGAACGCCAGGGCTCCCTGGACTCCACCGCCCACCTCACCGACGCGGCCCGCGGCACCGTCTCCCGCGCCGACGTCACGGCCCGGGTCGACTCCGTGATCTGGCCCGCGAAGGGCATGCTGGAGCGCCCCACCGGCTTCGAGACGCTGGGCGCCCTGTCCCGGCCGGGACCGCTGCGCACGATCGTCGCCCTGATCATCGCGGGCGCGGTGCTGGTCCTGGCCGGTGGCGCCTACGGCCCGATCGCCAAGCTGCTGGGCGGCTCCCGTGGCCGTACGCGGACGGAGCCGGCCCGTGCCCGCTGAGACCGCCGACGCGGGCCCGGACGCGCACGGCTGCGACTCGAAACCGCGCAAGGTGGCCCGGGTGGTCCTGCTCGACCCCACGGACCGCGTCCTGCTGCTGCACGGCCACGAGCCGGACGATCCGGCAGACGACTGGTGGTTCACGCCGGGCGGCGGCCTGGAGGGCGACGAGAGCCGCGAGGAGGCCGCGCTGCGGGAACTCGCCGAGGAGACCGGCATCACCGACGTGGACCTCGGGCCGGTGCTCTGGCGCCGCCGTTGCTCCTTCCCGTTCGCGGGCCGCCGCTGGGACCAGGACGAGTGGTACTTCCTGGCCCGGACCACCCAGACGGCGACGGCTGCCACGGCCCTGACCGAACTGGAGCGGCGCAGCGTCGTCGGAGCACGCTGGTGGACGTGTCGGGAACTGGCCCGCACGCATGAGACCGTGTATCCGACCAGACTCGCCGAGCTGCTGCGCACGGTGCTCGACGAAGGTCCCCCGGCCGCGCCCGTGACCCTCGACACCGAAATCGTCTAGGGGCTCACGGGACTGGCGCACAATGGGGAGACCGTACGGCTGAAGGGGAACATGCCATGAGCGCCGAGGACCTCGAGAAGTACGAGACCGAGATGGAGCTGAAGCTCTACCGGGAGTACCGCGACGTCGTCGGTCTGTTCAAATACGTGATCGAGACCGAGCGGCGCTTCTACCTCACGAACGACTACGAGATGCAGGTCCACTCCGTGCAGGGCGAGGTCTTCTTCGAGGTCTCGATGGCCGACGCCTGGGTGTGGGACATGTACCGGCCGGCCCGGTTCGTGAAGCAGGTGCGCGTGTTGACGTTCAAGGACGTGAACATCGAGGAGCTGAACAAGAGCGACCTGGAACTCCCCGGCGGCTGAGCCTGCGCCGGAGTCCGCGGCCGGCAGGCCGGGAAAAACACTCATGTGGGTGACGGAGTTGTCCACAACCGGTGAGTAACCCACCAAGATCCACACCGCGGACGCGGATACGTGACGGTGGGCGCCGGAGGTGGTGCCGACATGACCACGCATCAGGCACGCAGTGCACTCGGCAAGTACGGAGAGGGTCTGGCCGCGCGCCGGCTGACCCAGGCGGGCATGACAGTCCTGGAGCGCAACTGGCGCTGCGGCAGGACCGGCGAGATCGACATCGTGGCCCGCGACGGCGACGTCCTGGTCGTCTGCGAGGTGAAGAGCCGCAGGGCCGGACCGTTCCAGCACCCCATGGCCGCCGTCACACCCGAGAAGGCCGCCCGCCTGCGCGGCCTCGCCGAACGCTGGATCCACTCCCACGGCGGCGCACCCCCCGGAGGCGTCCGCATCGACCTGGTCGGCATCCTGCTGCCCCGGCGCGGCGCACCCGTCGTCGAACACGTACGGGGGGCAGCCTGATGGGATTCGCACGCACGTGCTCCGTGGCCCTCGTCGGCGTCGAAGGCGTCGTCGTCGAGGTCCAGGCCGACCTCGAACCGGGCGTCGCCGCCTTCACCCTCGTGGGACTACCGGACAAGAGCCTGACCGAGAGCCGGGACCGCGTACGGGCCGCCGTGGTCAACTCCGGCGCCGAGTGGCCGCAGAAGAAACTCACCGTCGGACTCAGCCCCGCCTCGGTACCCAAAGCCGGCAGCGGCTTCGACCTCGCCGTCGCCTGCGCTGTGCTCGGCGCCGCCGAACGGATCGACCCCCACGTACTCGCCGACATCGTGATGATCGGCGAGCTGGGCCTGGACGGCCGCGTCCGCCCCGTACGCGGCATCCTGCCCGCGGTCCTGGCCGCCGCCGACGCCGGATACGAACAAGTGGTCGTCCCCGAATGCGCCGCAGCCGAGGCCTCCCTGGTCCCCGGCGTCTCGGTGCTCGGCATCCGCAGCCTGCGACAACTCATCGCCGTCCTCACCGACGAACCCGTCCCGGACGAGGAACAGCACGAACACGGCCGCCCCGACCCGCTCCTCGCCGGACTGCGCCTACCCGGCACTGGAGCCGCCACCGGCATGCACAGCGGCATGGGAGCCGCCCAGCACGACCGGGGACACGACCTCGCCGACGTCGTCGGCCAGCGCTCCGCACGCACCGCCCTGGAGGTCGCCGCCGCCGGCGGACACCACCTCTTCCTGCAAGGACCACCCGGCGCGGGCAAGACCATGCTCGCCGAGCGACTGCCCGCCGTCCTGCCCCCGCTCGCCCGCCAGGAATCCCTGGAAGTCACCGCGGTCCACTCCGTGGCCGGACTCCTCCCACCGGGCAAACCGCTGATCGACCTCGCCCCCTACTGCGCCCCCCACCACTCCGCGACCATGCAGGCACTCGTCGGCGGCGGCCCCGGCGTCGCCCGACCCGGCGCCGTCTCCCTCGCCCACCGAGGCGTGCTCTTCCTCGACGAGACCCCCGAATTCAGCAGCCACGCCCTCGACGCCCTGCGCCAGCCCCTGGAGGCAGGACACGTCGTGATCGCCCGCAGCGCCGGTGTCGTCCGGTTCCCGGCGAAGTTCCTCATGGTCCTCGCAGCCAACCCATGCCCCTGCGGACGATTCTCCCAGCGCGACACCCTCTGCGAATGCCCACCGTCCTCCATCCGCCGCTACCAGGCCCGGCTCTCCGGACCCCTGCTGGACCGGGTCGACCTACGGGTCGAAGTCGACCCCGTCACCCGCGCCGAACTGGCACAACGCGACGCCCGGGGCGAATCCACGCAGACCGTGGCCTGCCGCGTACGCGCCGCCCGGGAACGCGCCACCACCCGGCTCGCGGACACACCCTGGCGGACCAACAGCGAAATCCCCGGCCGCGAACTGCGCAGCCGCTGGCACGCCGTCCCCGGCGCCATGGACGAGGCCGAACGCAACCTGGAACGCGGCGTCCTCACCGCCCGCGGCCTCGACCGCGTACTGCGCGTCGCCTGGACGGTCGCGGACCTCGTCGGCCACGACCGGCCCGACGCGAGCGACGTCGCACTGGCCCTCCAACTGCGCACCGGAGTACCCCGCGGAGTGCCCATGGCCCTCGGAGCACCGGCATGACCGTGACCCCGCGCCCCCGAGACCCCTTCGACACACCCGACCCCGAACTGCCGGCCCGGGTCTTCCTCAGCCGCGTCCTGGAGCCCGGCGACGCCACCGGCGGACGCTGGGTGCGGGAGCTGGGCGCGGCGGGCACGGCCCGCCGACTGCTCGACGGCGGACCGCCCCTGCCCGGCGTCTCCCACAAGCGATGGTCGGGACTGTGCGCGCGCGCCGCCCGAGCCGATCCCGAACACGACCTCGCCGCCGCCCGGGACGCCGGCGTGCGGTTCGTGTACCCCGGCAGCCCGGAATGGCCCGCCCAGCTCGACGACCTCGGGGACGCCCGACCCACCGGACTGTGGGTGCGCGGCCGGGCCGCCCTGCGCATGTGGGCCCTGCGGTCGGTGGCCCTGGTCGGCGCCCGGGCCTGCACCGAGTACGGCGCCCACATGGCCGCCACCCTCGCCGCCGGCCTCGCCGAACGCGGCTGGGTAGTGGTATCCGGCGGCGCCTACGGAGTCGACGGCGCAGCCCACCGCGGCACACTCGCCGGCGGCGGCGCCACCGTCGCCGTACTCGCCTGCGGCGTCGACCGGCCCTATCCCCGCGGCCACACCGAGCTCATCACCAGAATCGCGCACCAGGGACTCGTGATCGGCGAGCTGCCACCCGGCGACCACCCCACACCCAGCAGATTCATCGTCCGCAACCGGGTCATCGCGGCCCTCACCCGCGGCACCGTGGTCGTCGAGGCCGCCCACCGCAGCGGGTCACTCGTCACCGCGCGCGCCGCACAACGCCTGGGCCGCCACACCATGGGCGTCCCGGGACCGGCCACCAGCGCCCGCTCGGCCGGCGTCCACGCACTGCTCCGCGACGGCGCGACCCTCATCACCGACGCCGCGGAAATCATCGAACTCGTCGGCGACATCGGCGAACTCGCCCCCGACCGACGCGGCCCCGTCCTCCCGCGCGACCTGCTCGAACCGGAGGCCCGACAGATCCTGGCCGCACTGCCCGCCCGCGGCGCGCCCACCGCCACCGCCATCGCCCGCGACGCCCGGACGACCCCGGACGACGCGATCGCCAGACTGTACGAACTCCGCTCGCTCGGCTACGTCGAACGACATGGCGACGGATGGAAGTTGACACGCCAGGCGATGATCTCGGCGCGAGCCGTCCCGGACGGCTGCTGACCGAGCGTGTTCGGCCGTCCGGGGGAACACCGACGCCTGCGTAAATTCCCGCAGTTGGGCGTTCCCGCTATCACCCAGGGTGACGCGGATGACCCCGTGGAGCGCCATGCGGAACGTATCTGCGCACGCCCCGCGCCCCGCCGTTCGCGCACCGCGACACTCCAGTCACGCTACGCTCACGTGGTTCCGACGCGGACACCCGATACCGAACCCAGACCGACAGCTCACCCAGAAAGCCGCATCCCACGGCAGAACGGCACAAGGCGACGAATGCCCCAGCACACCTCCGGGTCCGACCGGGCGGCGATCCCCCCAGCCGCCCGCGACGGTGGCAGCGTGCGGCCGCCCGCTCCCTCGACGCTCGACGAGCTGTGGCGGTCGTACAAGGCGACGGGGGACGACAGACTGCGGGAGCAACTGATCCTGCACTACTCGCCCCTGGTGAAGTACGTCGCGGGACGTGTGAGCGTCGGCCTGCCTCCCAACGTGGAACAGGCCGACTTCGTGTCCTCAGGCGTATTCGGGCTCATCGACGCGATCGAGAAGTTCGACATCGACCGGGAGATCAAGTTCGAGACGTACGCGATCACCCGCATCCGGGGCGCGATGATCGACGAACTGCGCGCACTGGACTGGATCCCCCGGTCGGTACGGCAGAAGGCGCGCAACGTCGAGCGGGCGTACGCCACCCTGGAGGCACGGCTGCGGCGCACCCCCTCGGAGACCGAGGTGGCCGCCGAGATGGGGATCGCGGTCGACGAACTCCACGCCGTCTTCAGCCAGTTGTCGCTGGCCAACGTCGTGGCCCTGGAGGAACTGCTGCACGTCGGCGGCGAGGGCGGCGACCGGCTGAGCCTCATGGACACACTGGAGGACACCGCGGCCGACAACCCCGTGGAGGTGGCCGAGGACCGGGAACTGCGCCGCTTCCTGGCCCGGGCGATCAACACCCTGCCCGAACGGGAGAAGACCGTCGTCACGCTGTACTACTACGAAGGCCTCACCCTCGCCGAGATCGGCAACGTGCTCGGAGTGACCGAGAGCAGGGTCAGTCAGATCCACACCAAGTCCGTGCTCCAGCTGCGCGCCAAACTCGCGGGCTTCGGACGCTGACGACGAGGGGCGCGCGGGGCCGGCGCGGACGCCCGGGCATGTGCGGCTCCCGCCGCGCGCGACGCCTCCGTAAAGTGGTCGGCGTGCCAAGGATTCGAGCGGCCTCCGTGGCCGAGCACCGGTCGATGCAGCGTGCCGCCCTGCTGGACGCGGCGCGGACCCTGCTGTCCCAGGGCGGCACGGAGGCGCTGACCTTCCCCGCCCTGGCCGAGCGGACGGGACTCGCCCGGTCGTCTGTGTACGAGTACTTCCGCTCGCGCGCCGCCGTGGTCGAGGAACTGTGCGAGGCCGACTTCCCGGTGTGGGCGGCGGAGGTGTCGGCGGCGATGGCCGCCGCCGACGGCCCCGAGGCCAAGGTCGAGGCATACGTCCGCAGCCAGCTGGAACTGGTCGGGGACCGGCGGCACCGGGCCGTCGTCGCGATCTCGGCGAGCGAGCTGGACGCAGGCGCCCGGGAGAAGATCCGCGCCGCGCACGGCGGCCTGGTCGCCATGATCGTCGACGCCCTGGGGGAGCTGGGACACACCCAGCCACGGCTGGCGGCGATGCTGCTGCAGGGCGTGGTGGACGCGGCCGTACGGCGGATCGAACTGGGAGCCGAGGAGCCGTCGACGGTCGCGGAGGCGGCGGTCGGGATGGCACTGCGGGGGATCGGCGGCTGACCCGGGCGCCGCTGGGGACGGCATACCGTCGGGCCGCGACCGCCGCCCAGCGACCGTCTCCCTCCGGGGCCCCTCCCCCTCCCCCCCCCGCCCCCCGCCTCCCTCCCACCCCCAAAAAATCGAGAACCTCCCCCCCCCCGCTATCCCGGCACCGGCACCCCCAGCACCGGCAGCAGCCGGGTCGGGCCGCCGTTCAGGAGCCAGGGGGGCAGGAGCAGCAGCGGGTTGA
The DNA here is from genome assembly GCF_042268205.1 of Streptomyces sp. NPDC056160. Taxonomy (NCBI): domain Bacteria; kingdom Bacillati; phylum Actinomycetota; class Actinomycetes; order Kitasatosporales; family Streptomycetaceae; genus Streptomyces; species Streptomyces sp. NPDC056160. Next base: position 27,959 of record NZ_JBHJUW010000013.1, on the reverse strand, counting down.
GGTAGGTCTCGCCGCGCAGCAGGCCCCAGTGCAGGCAGGCGTTCCCGCAGTGGGTGCCCGGTGCCGTGGTCTCCAGGGTGCCGATGATCTGGCCGGGTACCACGTGGGCGCCCTTCTCCACCGACGCCCGCACCGGCTCGTACGTCGTGCGCAGGGGCGGGGCGCCGGTTCCTGCCAGCTCCACCGACACCACGCCTCGTCCTGCCACCTTCCCGGCGAAGGAGACGCGGCCCGCGGCCACCGCCCGTACCTGAGCGCCCGGCGGCGCGTTCAGGTCCACGCCCCGGTGGCCCGGGCCGTAGCGTGTCGCCGGGGGTTCCCAGCCGCGCCGGATGCGCGGCCGCGTCCCCACCGGCCACACCCGGCCCACGGCGGGCACCAAAGCGGCCGGACCGTCCTCGCTCGCCGACTCGGCCGGGGCCGGTCCCGAGGCCTGGACCGGTCCCGAAGCCTGGACGGTCCCGGCAGTCGGGAGGGCCGCGGAGGCCGGCGAAGCGGCAGCGACCGGCGACGTCGGCCAGGCCGGCGAGCCCAGGGGGCCCGGTGGGGCCGGGCCGGTTGTGTTCGTCGCCAGTAGCAGGCCGAGCCAGGGGCCCGCGTATCGCATCGCATGCATCCGTGTCATGCGTCCACGCTCCCGTAGATCGCCCGAACCGGCTGGAACCTGTGGACAGCTCACCGGTTGTGGACAGCGGCGTCACCCGGCACCTTCCGGGTCCCGTACACTTCTGGTGGCGACCCGGGTCACCGGGTCGACTTCGCACGCCCCGACACACAGCCGGCAACGGCGGTCGTGTCAGCGCCCCTCGGTCCTTCGTGGCAGGGCGCGCCGTGGGCGTCAGGCGCGGGAGCCGTCCGGCACCCGCGGCACAACCGAGAAATTCAAGGAGATACGGCCATGGCCGTCGTCACGATGCGGGAGCTGCTGGAGAGCGGCGTCCACTTCGGTCACCAGACCCGTCGCTGGAACCCGAAGATGAAGCGCTTCATCTTCACCGAGCGCAACGGCATCTACATCATCGACCTGCTCCAGTCGCTGTCGTACATCGACCGCGCCTACGAGTTCGTCAAGGAGACCGTCGCCCACGGCGGCACGGTCATGTTCGTCGGCACGAAGAAGCAGGCGCAGGAGGCCATCGCCGAGCAGGCCACCCGCGTCGGCATGCCCTACGTCAACCAGCGCTGGCTGGGCGGCATGCTCACCAACTTCTCGACCGTCTACAAGCGCCTGCAGCGCCTGAAGGAGCTCGAGCAGATCGACTTCGAGGACGTGGCCGCCTCCGGCCTCACCAAGAAGGAGCTGCTGGTCCTCTCCCGCGAGAAGGCCAAGCTGGAGAAGACCCTCGGCGGTATCCGCGAGATGCAGAAGGTGCCCAGCGCCGTCTGGATCGTGGACACCAAGAAGGAGCACATCGCCGTCGGTGAGGCGCGCAAGCTCAACATCCCGGTCGTCGCGATCCTCGACACCAACTGCGACCCCGACGAGGTCGACTACAAGATCCCGGGCAACGACGACGCGATCCGCTCCGTCACCCTGCTCACCCGCGTGATCGCCGACGCGGTCGCCGAGGGCCTCATCTCCCGCTCCCGCGTCGCCACCGGTGACAAGGGCGAGAAGGCCGCGGGCGAGCCGCTCGCCGAGTGGGAGCGCGACCTGCTCGAGGGCGAGAAGAAGGCCGACGAGGCTCCGGCCGCCGAGGCCGAGAAGCCGGCCGAGGCCGCCGCCGAGGCTCCGGCCGCCGAGGCTCCGGCCGCGGAGGCTGCGGCTGCCGAGGCGCCCGCCGCCGAGGCCCCGGCCGCCGAGGGCGAGCAGCAGGCCTGACCGTCAGCGTCCGTGTCGACGGCGGGAGCGGCGCATGAAGTCCGCTCCCGCCGTTCACCCGTAGCTCAGCGGCGTGTCAGCGAGCCCCCGCCTCTCGGGCGGTGCGGCCCGCAGACCCCCTGATCTCCGATCTTCCAGACTTCGAGAAAGATTCACAGACTCATGGCGAACTACACCGCCGCCGACGTCAAGAAGCTCCGTGAGCTCACGGGCGCCGGCATGATGGACTGCAAGAAGGCGCTGGACGAGGCCGAGGGCAACGTCGACAAGGCCGTCGAGGCACTGCGCATCAAGGGCCAGAAGGGCGTCGCCAAGCGCGAGGGCCGCTCCGCCGAGAACGGCGCCGTGGTCTCGATCCTCGCCGACGACAACTCCTCCGGTGTCCTCGTCGAGCTGAAGTGCGAGACGGACTTCGTCGCCAAGGGCGAGAAGTTCCAGGCCGTGGCCAACGCCATCGCCGAGCACGTCGCCAAGACCTCCCCGGCCGACCTGGAGGCCCTGCTCGCCTCCGAGATCGAGGCCGGCAAGACCGTCCAGGCGTTCGTGGACGAGGCCAACGCCAACCTCGGCGAGAAGATCGTCCTGGACCGCTTCGCGCAGTTCACCGGCGGCTTCGTGACCGCGTACATGCACCGCACGATGCCCGACCTGCCCCCGCAGATCGGTGTCCTCGTCGAGTTCGACAAGCAGACCGACGAGATCGCCGCGGTCGCCAAGGGCGTCGCCCAGCACATCGCCGCCTTCGCGCCGAAGTACCTCTCCAAGGAGGACGTGCCGGCCGAGGTCGTCGAGTCCGAGCGCCGCATCGCCGAGGAGACCACCCGCGCCGAGGGCAAGCCCGAGGCCGCGATCGCCAAGATCGTCGAGGGTCGTCTCAACGGCTTCTTCAAGGACGCCACGCTGCTGGGCCAGCCCTACGCACTGGACAACAAGAAGTCCGTCCAGAAGATCCTGGACGAGGCCGGTGTCACCCTGAAGCGCTTCTCGCGCATCAAGGTCGGCATCTGAGTCTCAAGTCCGTACCGCGACGGACGTCCGACCCGGATAGGGTCGACAGCAGTCGTCCCCGTCGCGCGCGTATGCCGGCACGCGGCCGCGCGTGACGGACGACAGCAGATCTGACGAGGAGGCCATTGCCGCTGCATGGGATGCGAAACACGCCCCACCGGCAATGGCCTTCTTCGCATGTGTACCACGTAAAAGAGGCGGGATCTCATGACCACCAAGGCCCAGAAGAGCGACGACGGCAAAGTGACCGGCCGGTTTCTGCTGAAGCTGTCCGGAGAGGCCTTCTCCGGCGGCGGGGGCCTGGGCGTCGACCCGGACGTGGTGCACGCCATCGCCCGTGAGATCGCGGCCGTCGTCCAGGACGGCGCGCAGATCGCCGTCGTGATCGGCGGCGGCAACTTCTTCCGCGGTGCCGAGCTCCAGCAGCGCGGCATGGACCGCGCCCGCTCGGACTACATGGGCATGCTCGGCACGGTGATGAACTGCCTCGCGCTGCAGGACTTCCTGGAGAAGGAAGGCATCGACAGCCGGGTCCAGACCGCCATCACCATGGGCCAGGTCGCCGAGCCGTACATCCCGCTGCGCGCCGTGCGCCACCTGGAGAAGGGCCGCGTGGTCATCTTCGGCGCCGGTATGGGCATGCCGTACTTCTCCACCGACACCACCGCGGCCCAGCGGGCCCTGGAGATCGACGCCGAGGCGCTGCTCATGGGCAAGAACGGCGTGGACGGGGTGTACGACTCCGACCCGAAGGCCAACCCGGACGCCGTGAAGTTCGACTCCCTCGGCTACGGCGAGGTCATCACCCGCGACCTGAAGGTCGCCGACGCCACGGCGATCACGCTCTGCCGCGACAACCGGCTCCCGATCGTCGTCTTCGAGCTCCTGAAGGAGGGCAATATCGCCCGCGCCGTCAAGGGTGAGAAGATCGGCACGCTCGTGGGTGACCAGGCCGGCCGGAGCTGACCGGCAACCCCGGGCCGCGGGGCCGCCGGGAAGCCACCTGTCCGGGGGACGGACGGGACGGACCCGGGCCGGGGGATGGACAATGTCCTGCCGGTCGGGAACCGTGCAGGAAGAAGACGCGACGCAGCCGGCCGGCGGCCCCGACCGGGAACCGCAGCCGGGCCTACTCAAGACACGCAGGAGCAAGTGGTGATCGAAGAGACCCTCCTCGAGGCCGAGGAGAAGATGGAGAAGGCCGTCGTGGTCGCCAAGGAGGACTTCGCCGCGATCCGCACCGGCCGTGCGCACCCGGCGATGTTCAACAAGATCGTGGCCGACTACTACGGTGCGCCGACGCCGATCAACCAGCTGGCCTCGTTCTCCGTGCCGGAGCCGCGCATGGCCGTCGTGACCCCGTTCGACAAGAGCGCGCTGCGCAACATCGAGCAGGCGATCCGCGACTCCGACCTGGGCGTCAACCCGAGCAACGACGGCAACATCATCCGTGTGGTGTTCCCCGAGCTGACCGAGGAGCGCCGCCGCGAGTACATCAAGGTGGCCAAGGGCAAGGGCGAGGACGCCAAGGTGTCCATCCGCTCGGTGCGCCGCAAGGCCAAGGACGCCATCGACAAGCTGATCAAGGACGGCGAGGTCGGCGAGGACGAGGGCCGCCGTGCGGAGAAGGAGCTCGACGACACCACCGCGAAGTACGTCGCGCAGGTGGACGAGCTGCTCAAGCACAAGGAAGCGGAGCTGCTCGAGGTCTGATGAACGACTCTTCCTGGGGAGCGCCGCAGCCGGCCGGGTACTGGGGACCCGCGGACGGGGCACCCGGCCAGGGACCCGTCCCGGGCACCGCCCCCGCGGGTCCCGCCTACGATGCGCGGGGCGCCCAGCAGACTCGCCCCATGCCCGTCGTGCCCGAGGTGCCCGCACACGGCGGAAACCAGGATGACGACCGGGGGGCCGCGCGCACGGGCGGCCCCTCGTTCCGCGACGAGCCGCCACAGCAGCAGCCGTACGACCCCGCACGCCCGCAGCCGTACGACCCGTCGCGCCCGCAGCCGCAGCCGCACCCGCAGTCGTACGACATGCCGCGGCCGCGGCCCTACGACACGCCGCGAACGCCGCCCGCCCACGGGGCGGCGCCGCAGAATCCGGAGCCCATGCCCGACGCCCCGCAGCCGGCGCCCGCCCCGCAGGCGCCGCAGAAGAAGAGCGCGGGACGGGACCTGGGCGCTGCCATAGGGGTCGGTCTCGGGCTCGGCGTGGTGATCATCGCGTCGCTGTTCGTCGTCAAGGCCGTGTTCGTCGGCGTCATCGCGGTCGCCGTCGTGGTCGGCCTGTGGGAGCTGACCTCGCGGCTCCAGGAACGCAAGGACATCAAGGCGCCCCTCGTGCCGCTGGCGGTCGGCGGCGCGGCGATGGTGGTCGCCGGATACGTCCGGGACGCCGAGGGTGCCTGGGTGGCGATGGCGCTGACCGCGCTCGCGGTCCTGGTCTGGCGGATGACCCAGCCGCCGGAGGGCTACCTCAAGGACGTCACTGCGGGTGTCTTCGCCGCGTTCTACGTGCCGTTCCTGGCCACGTTCGTGGCGATGATGCTCACCGCGTCCGACGGCCCGTTCCGGGTGCTGACCTTCCTGATCCTCACCGTGGTCAGCGACACCGGCGCGTATGCCGTCGGCTGGCGCTTCGGCAGGCACAAGCTCGCCCCGCGCATCAGCCCGGGCAAGACCCGCGAGGGCCTGGCCGGCGCGGTCGCCTTCGCCATGGTGGCCGGGGCGCTGTGCATGCAGTTCCTGATCGACGACGGAGCCTGGTGGCAGGGCCTGCTCCTCGGCGTCGCGGTCGCCGCCAGCGCCACCCTCGGCGACCTCGGCGAGTCCATGATCAAGCGGGACCTGGGCATCAAGGACATGGGCACCCTGCTCCCCGGTCACGGCGGCATCATGGACCGCCTGGACTCCCTCCTGCCGACCGCGCCCGTGGTCTGGCTCCTGATGGTGCTGTTCGTGGGCTCCGCCTGAGCGGCGGTAGCAGGGCACGTGCGGCCCGCGAGGACCTTTCCGGCGGCCGGGCCCCTCTGCGAGGCCCGGCCGCCGGGGTTCCGTCCCGGGGGGCGGGGGTGGCCGGCGAGGGACGGCGCCTGCCACGGCGATCTGCCGTGCGGTGGCACGAGGCGCTGACCGGCCAGGACGGGCACCGCACACCGCGCCGCCACCGCGGTGGCCCGCACCGCACGAAGGCCTGCGCCTCCCGCGGCGTCACCGGCGTCGCCGCCGTCCGGCCCTGACCACCACCCCGACCGCGCCGCCACGGGGTCGCACCGGTGCGCCCAGCCCGGCCGGGCCGCCCCAGTCGATCGGCGTCGCACCGGAGCACCCGGCCCGACCGGGCCACCCGAGTGGATCTGCGACACTGGTACCACCATGCCCAAGCCCGGAGAACTCACTTTCGTCGCCCCGCGCGGAGCCAAGAAGCCGCCGCGGCACCTTGCCGATCTCTCGCCTGCCGAGCGCAAGGAGGCCGTCGCCGCGATCGGCGAGAAGCCCTTCCGTGCCAAGCAGCTCTCGCAGCACTACTTCGCGCGGTACGCGCACGATCCCGAGCAGTGGACGGACATCCCGGCCGGCTCGCGCGCCAAGCTGCGTGAGGCGCTGCTTCCGGAACTGATGACGGTCGTCAGGCACCTGGCGACCGACGAGGGCGCCACCCGCAAGACGCTGTGGCGGCTGTTCGACGGGACGCTCGTCGAGTCGGTGCTGATGCGCTACCCGGACCGGGTCACCATGTGCATCAGCTCCCAGGCCGGCTGCGGCATGAACTGCCCGTTCTGCGCCACCGGCCAGGCCGGACTCGACCGCAACCTGTCGACCGCCGAGATCGTGCACCAGATCGTCGACGGCATGCGGGCCCTGCGCGACGGCGAGGTGCCGGGAGGACCGGCACGGCTGTCCAACATCGTGTTCATGGGCATGGGCGAGCCGCTGGCCAACTACAACCGCGTCGTCGGCGCCGTCCGCGCGCTGACCGACCCCGAGCCCGACGGGCTCGGCCTGTCCCAGCGCGGGATCACCGTCTCCACGGTGGGCCTGGTCCCGGCGATCCACCGGTTCGCCGACGAGGGCTTCAAGTGCCGCCTCGCCATCTCCCTGCACGCCCCCGACGACGAACTGCGCGACACGCTCGTGCCCGTCAACACGCGGTGGAAGGTGCGGGAGGTACTGGACGCCGGGTTCGAGTACACCGCCCGGTCCGGGCGCCGGCTGTCCATCGAGTACGCGCTGATCCGGGACATCAACGACCAGGCCTGGCGCGGCGACCGGCTCGGCCGCCTCCTCAAGGGCAAGCCGGTGCACGTCAACCTCATCCCGCTCAACCCGACGCCGGGCTCGAAGTGGACCGCCTCGCGACCCGAGGACGAGAAGGCGTTCGTCGAGGCGATCGCGGCGCACGGCGTGCCCGTCACCGTCCGGGACACCCGCGGCCAGGAGATCGACGGAGCCTGCGGCCAGCTCGCCGCCACCGAGCGGTAGCCGACCGGCAGCCCACCGACAGCCGACCGGTACGCTGAGCCCTGCACAACTTCACATCCCGGCATCTTCACATTCCGACAGGGGAGCGCCACAGCGCTGAGAGTGCGGCATCCGGCCGCAGACCCTCTGAACCTCGCCCAGGTCATTCTGGGTAGGAAGTTCGGTCATCACTCGAGCTGTTGCGCCCTGCCCGGCATCCTCCGCGGATCCCGGGCAGGGCCGCGTCTCTTCCTGGCCACCACCCAGGAGGAAAATCCAGTGCACCGCAAGACGTTCGTCGCCGCGGCGGTCGGACTCGGCCTGGTCACGCTCTGCGCGTGCGGGTCCTCCGGCGGCGAGGCGGCGGACTCCAAAACCGTGACCCTGGTCAGCCACGACTCGTGGGCCGCCTCCAAGAGCGTGATCGCGGACTTCGAGAAGACGTCCGGCTACAAGGTCAGGGTCCTCAAGGACGGCGACGCGGGACAGGCCGTCAACAAGGCCGTCCTCACCAAGGACAACCCGCAGGGCGACGTCTTCTTCGGCGTCGACAACACGCTGCTGTCCCGTGCGCTCGACAACGGGCTGTTCCAGTCGTACGAGCCGAAGGACTCCGACAAGGTCGCGCCTCAGTACCGGGTCGACCAGGCGAAGCACCGCGTCACCCCCGTCGACACCGGCGATATCTGCGTCAACTACGACAAGGAGTACTTCGCCGACCACAGGCTGGCCCCGCCCGCCTCCTTCGACGACCTCCTGAAGCCGCAGTACAAGAACCTCCTCGTCACCGAGAACGCCGCGACCTCCTCGCCCGGCCTCGGCTTCCTGCTGGGGACCGCCGCGAAGTACGGGGACACCGGCTGGCAGGGCTACTGGAAGAAGCTGAAGGACAACGGCGTCAAGGTCGTCGACGGCTGGGAGCAGGCCTACAACCAGGAGTTCTCCGGTTCCGCCGGCGGGAAGAAGGCCAAGGGGAACCGGCCGCTCGCCGTCTCCTACGCCTCCTCACCGCCCGCCGAGGTCATCTACGCCGACCCCAAGCCGAAGACCGCGCCGACCGGCGTCGTGCAGGACACCTGCTTCCGGCAGGTCGAGTACGCCGGCCTGCTCAGCAACGCGAAGAACACCAAGGGCGGCAAGGCCTTCCTCGACTTCCTGATCAGCCGCAAGTTCCAGGAGGACATGCCGCTGAACATGTTCGTCTATCCGGTGCGCGAGAAGGCCGCGGTGCCGGCCGAGTTCGCGAAGTACGGTCCGCAGGCCGGGCACCCCCAGACCATGGCCCCGGACAAGATCGCCGCCAACCGTGACCAGTGGGTCAGGTCGTGGACCTCGCTCGCAGTGAAGTGACCCGCGCGCGCCGCCGGTCGGGGAACGCGGTGCGGCTCGCCCTGATGGCGGCGCCCGTCGCGTTCTTCGCGGTGTTCTTCGCCTACCCGGTGACCGCGATCGTCCGGCGCGGCCTGCAGAGCGACGGCACCTGGCACATCGGGCGGATCGCGGACGTGCTCGGCCGCTCCGACATCCGGCACGTGCTGTGGTTCACCACCTGGCAGGCGCTCGCCTCCACGGCGCTCACCCTGCTGATCGCCCTGCCCGGCGCGTACGTCTTCGCCCGCTACGACTTCCCCGGACGCCACGTCCTGCGGGCCGTGGTGACCGTGCCGTTCGTGCTACCCACGGTCGTCGCCGGCACCGCGTTCCTCGCCCTGCTCGGGCGCGGCGGACTCCTCGACGAACTGTGGGGGGTGCGGCTGGACACCACCGTGTGGGCCATCCTCCTCGCGCACGTCTTCTTCAACTACGCCGTCGTCGTACGGACCGTGGGCGGCCTGTGGTCGCAGCTCGACCCGCGGCAGGAGGAGGCCGCGCGGATGCTCGGCGCGGCGCCGCTGACCGCCTGGCGCAAGGTCACCCTGCCCGCCCTGGCGCCCGCGGTCGCCGCCGCCGCGCTCATGGTGTTCCTCTTCACCTTCACCTCCTTCGGCGTGGTGCAGATCCTCGGCGGCCCCGCCTTCTCCACCCTGGAGGTGGAGATCTACCGGCAGACGTCCGAACTCTTCGACCTGTCCACCGCCGCCGTCCTGACGATCGTGCAGTTCCTCGCGGTCGGCGCGATCCTCGCCGTGCACGCCCGGACCGTACGGCGCAGGGAGACCGCGCTGAAACTGGTGGACCCCTCCCGCACCGCCCGCCGCCCGCGCGGTGCCGGGCAGTGGACGCTGCTGGCCGCCGTCCTCACCAGCATCGCCCTGCTCCTGCTGCTGCCGCTCGCCGTACTGGTGCAGCGCTCGCTCACCGCCCCCGGATTCGGCTACTACCGTGCGCTGACCGACCCCGACGGCGGCACCTTCCTCGTCGCCCCGATCCACGCGGTCGGCGCCTCGCTGTCCTACGCCGCCGCCGCGACCGCCATCGCCGTCGTCATCGGCTCCCTCGCCGCCGCCGCGCTCACCCGCCGGGACACCGGCCGGCTCGTCCGCGGCTTCGACGCACTGCTGATGCTGCCGCTCGGGGTGTCGGCGGTGACCGTCGGCTTCGGTTTCCTGATCTCCCTGGACAAGCCGCCGCTGGACCTCAGGCAGTCCTGGGTCCTGGTCCCCCTCGCCCAGGCCCTGGTCGGCGTGCCGTTCGTCGTACGGACCATGCTGCCGGTGCTGCGCGCGGTGGACGTACGGCTGCGGGAGGCGGCGGCGGTGCTCGGGGCGTCGCCGTGGCGGGTGTGGCGGGAGGTCGACCTGCCACTGGTGCGGCGGGCGCTGCTGGTCGCCGCCGGGTTCGCCTTCGCCGTCTCCCTCGGGGAGTTCGGCGCGACGGTGTTCATCGCCCGCCCCGACAACCCGACCCTGCCGGTGGCCGTGGCCCGGCTGCTCGCCCGGCCCGGCGACCTCAACTACGGTCAGGCCATGGCCCTCTCGACGATTCTCATGGTGGTGTGCGCGATGTCCCTGCTCGTGCTGGAGAGGCTGCGCAGTGCGGACCGGACGGGGGAGTTCTGATGCTGCTGAGCCTTGCGGCAGCCACCGTCCGCTTCGGCGGGCGGGCTGTCCTGGACGCCGTCGACCTGGCGGTCGCCGAGCACGAGATCGTGTGCGTGCTCGGCCCCAGCGGCAGCGGCAAGTCGACGCTGCTGCGGGCCGTGGCCGGCCTGCAGCCGCTGGACTCCGGCCGGGTGCTGCTCGACGGGCGCGACCAGGCGGGGGTGCCGGTGCACCGCCGCGAGGTCGGCCTGATGTTCCAGGACCACCAGCTGTTCCCGCAGCGGGACGTGGCGGGCAACGTCGGCTTCGGGCTGCGGATGCACGGCACGGCCCGGCAGGACAGGACGGCCCGGGTGGCCGAACTGCTGGAACTGGTCGGCCTCCCGGGCGCGGGAGCACGGGCCGTCGCCGCCCTGTCCGGCGGCGAGCAGCAGCGCGTCGCCCTCGCCCGGGCGCTGGCGCCCCGGCCCCGCCTGCTCATGCTGGACGAACCGCTCGGCCAGCTCGACCGCTCGCTGCGCGAACGCCTCGTCGTCGAACTGCGCGAACTCTTCGGCCGGCTGGGCACCACCGTCCTCGCCGTCACCCACGACCAGGGCGAGGCGTTCGCGCTCGCCGACCGTGTGGTGGTGATGCGCGAGGGCCGAATCGCCCAGTCCGGTACGCCTCTTGAGGTCTGGCAGCACCCGGCGGACGCCTTCGTGGCCCGCTTCCTCGGCTTCGAGAACGTCGTCGAGGCGAAGGTGGACGGCGAGAGAGCGATCACTGCGTGGGGCAAGGTCCCGGTGCCCGCGGGCGCCCCGCAGGGCACCCGGAGCGTCCTCGTACGGCCGGCCGGTGTCCGCCTCGTCCCCGTGGAGGAGGGCCTGCGCAGCACGGTGGTCGCCCGCACGTTCAAGGGCACCCATGTCGCCGTGCGCCTCCAGCCGCCGGACGCGCCGCGGCTGGAGGCGGCCTGCCCGCTGCGGTCGGCCCCCGAGGTCGGGGACGAGACGGGCGTGGCGTTCGACCCGGACGACATCGTGGTGCTGGGCTGACCGGCGCCCCCCCGCGAGAGGCCGAGCGCAGGGGCGCGTCAGGGGGGAGCAAAGGGGCGCGTCAGGGGAGGGGGAGCAAAGGGGCGCGTCAGCCGTCGTCGCGCGCGCCGCGTCGGTGCGGCGGGAGATGGCCAAGACGGCCACGGTGCCCTTCACGGATGCGCAAGTGCCGGGGGTGAAGGGGGTGCGGGGCCTTTGCGGAAGACCCCGGAGCGCCCCGGCACCCCCCCCGGGGGCACTGGTCTACGAGTGCTCCGGAGCGGGTGTCAGCGCATGCGTCCCGCGAGGGCGTGTGCTCTGCCCTTTCCCTGACCGCCCGCGGGTTCCCGCCCCTTCGGGGCCCCGCGCACCGTGTCCGTCCGGCTGTGTCCCGTCAGCCCTGGACCGCCGCCGGGTCCATCCACATGACCTCCCAGGTGTGGCCGTCGAGGTCGTCGAAGGCGCGGCCGTACATGTGGCCGTAGTCCTGGGTCTTGCCGGTGACCGTGCCGCCCGCGGCGACCGCCTTCTCGACCAGCTCGTCGACCTTCTCGCGGCTCTCGGCGCTCAGACAGATCAGCACCTCGCTGCTGCGGGTGGAGTCCGCGATCTCCTTCTCGGTGAAGTCCGCGTAGCGCTTCTTGCCGAGGAGCATCGCGATGATCGTGTCGCTGATGACGACGCAGGCGCAGTCGTCGGTGGAGAACTGCGGGTTGATGGTGTAGCCCAGCTCGGTGAAGAACTTCCCTGACGCGGCCACGTCCTCGGTCGCCAGGTTCACGAAGATCATCTGCTGGTAGCTGTTCGACATGGTGGGTCTCTCCCTCTGCGGTGCCGCCGTTCGTGCTGTTCGATGGGGTGGACCGGACCTGCGCCCGGAACTCATCGGTGCCGCGGAACTTTTCTCGTACGGGTTTTCGTGCGGGCGTTCAGCGCGCCAGGGGCAGCGCGGCGAGGCCCGCGACCGCCAGGGTCAGCGGGACGAACAGGGCCAGCAGGGCGCCCGCGCGCAGGGCGGCGGCGGACCGGAGCGTGGTGGCGGGGGCGCCGAGCCTGCGCAGGGCGGCGATGGTGGCGGACCGGGACTGGCGGGCCTCCACGGCGGCGGTGAGCAGGGCCGCCACCGCGCAGCCGGCCACGAGGAGTCCGCCGAGGGCGGTCAGGGGGCCGAGGGACGGTGCCGAGCCGCCGGACAGGGCGACCGCGGCGTACGCACCGGAGGCCACCGCGCAGACGACCCCCAGCGGTCGGCCGATGCGGCCCGCCTCCTCCATCAGCACCCTGCCCGCCAGCAGCCGTACCGCGCCGGGGCGCACCGCTTGCAGGACGCGGCCGCACAGGTGGGTCAGGCCGGGGCCGGCCAGGGCCAGGCCGAGTGCGGTGAGCAGCCAGCCGGCGAGGACCGGCGCGGAGTCGGCGGCGAGTCCGCTGGGCAGGGCCGTGCGGGAGGCGGAGCGGCCCGCGTAGGCCTCCACGGTGAGGCCCACCGCCAGGACGGCCACCCCCCAGGGCAGACCGGCGGGCGGCCGGCGGGGCGGCAGCGGGCGGTGCGGGTCGGCGTCGTCCACGGGGGCGGCCTCGCAACCGGCTTCGGCGGCGGCCTCCGGACCGGCTTCGACGGTGGCGTCCTCGGGAGCGGCGCCGGCGGCGGGCGCCTCGTCCCGCACGGGGGGCGCGGTCCCGGTGGCGCGGCCCGCCGGCCGGGGCTCGCGCGGGCGCAGGGACCAGGCGACCGCCGCCGACGCCAGCACCGGGACGATCGCCAGCAGCGTCAGCGCGCCCGGCACCGGCAGCCGCTTGCCCGCGGCGAGGAACCCCGAGGCGGCACCGTCGAACGGCAGCCCGGTCAGGTCACCGCGCAGGTGCAGGAAGAGCAGCAGCGCGAGGAGGGAACCGGCCGTGCAGGACAGGACGGTGGTGGCCGCCGAGACGGCCATCAGGCGGCCCGGTCCCAGGCCGAGCGCGGACAGCGCGGCGCGGGGCCGGGTGGCGGGGTCGGTGCGGGCCACGACGACCGTGAGGTACACCGTGGCGGTCAGCGGCACCACGCACCAGGACAGCCGCAGCAGCGCTGCGCCGGATTCCTCCGGGTGGCCGAGGGCGTAGGCCAGGCTGCACAGCAGCAGGAAGCCGGTGCCCGCCGAGGCGGCGACGACCGTCAGGCGGCGCAACTGGACGGCGGGGTGGGCGACGCGGGTCAGACGGAGAGCGAGCACGCCGCCCGGCCTTCCGTCGTGTCGCCGTCACCGGCCGGGGGCAGGTGCACGCTCTTCACGCACCGCCCGTCCTGGAGGGCCACCGTGCGGTCGGCGAGCGCCGCGGTCCGAGCGTCGTGGGTGGCCAGCAGGACGGTGATGCCGTGGGAGCGGGCCGCTGTGGTGAGGGTGCGCAGCACGTGGGCGCGGTCGGCGCGGTGCAGCGGGGCGGTCGGTTCGTCGGCGAACAGCACCGTGGGTGCGGGGGCCAGCGCGCGGGCGATGCAGACGCGCTGCCGTTCGGCCTGGCGCAGCTGGTGCGGGCGTCTGCGGGCCAGTTCGCCGACGTCCAGGCGTTCCAGCCACTCCAGGGCGGCCACCTTGGCCCGGCGTCTGCCGGTGCCGCGCAGCATGAGCGGCAGGGCGGTGTTCTCCCAGGCGTTCAGTTCCGGGACGAGGGCGGGGGCGGGGTCGATCCAGCCGAACCGGTCGCGGCGCAGCCGCTCGCGGGCGAGGGGGCCGAGGGTGTGGACGGGGGCGCTGTTGAACCAGACCTCGCCCTCGCGGACCCGCACCATGCCGGACAGACAGCGCAGCAAGGTGGTCTTGCCACTGCCGCACGGTCCGGCGACGGCGAGGATCTCGCCCTGGCGGACGCCGAGCGAGACGCCGCTGAGGGCGGGCGAGCCGTCCTTGTGGGTGTAGTGCAGGGCGCGTGCCCAGAGCACGTCGTTGTCCGGCGGGGCCACCATGGCATGCACCTCGGTTCGGATCAGGAATGCCGCGCGGGGTGCCGTGCGGGTCCGGGGATCCCTCGTGCCCGTTCTCCGTACGAATCCCTCGTACGGGGGAACGAAGGCGGAGCCGATCGGTCACGACGCACGCTAGGCAGCCGGGGCCGTGGCGCCGGACAGCACACGGCCCCGGGCCGCCGTTTCCCACTCGAACGGACGGCTCCGGGGCCGGTGATGATCATCTGATCGGAGGTACGCGCCTCAGCGGGTGCTCACCGTGACGCGTCGGTCACAGCTTGGTCCAGGCCTCCGTCAGGACCGCGCGCAGGATCTGCTCGATCTCGTCGAAGGTCTCCTGGTTGGAGATCAGCGGCGGGGCGAGCTGGACGACCGGGTCGCCGCGGTCGTCGGCACGGCAGTACAGGCCGTTGTCGTACAGCGCCTTGGAGAGGAAGCCGTACAGGACGCGCTCGGTCTCCTCGTCGTTGAAGGACTCCTTGGTGTTCTTGTCCTTGACCAGCTCGATGCCGTAGAAGAAGCCGTTGCCGCGGACGTCGCCGACGATCGGGAGGTCGTGCAGCTTCTGCAGCGTGGACAGGAAGGCGCCCTCGTTGTCCAGTACGTGCTGGTTGAGGCCCTCGCGCTCGAACAGGTCGAGGTTGGCCAGGCCGACGGCGGCGGAGACCGGGTGGCCGCCGAAGGTGTAGCCGTGCAGGAAGGTGTTGTCGCCCTTGTAGAACGGCTCGGCCAGGCGGTCGGAGATGATGCAGGCGCCGATCGGGGAGTAGCCCGAGGTCATGCCCTTGGCGCAGGTGATCATGTCCGGGACGTAGCCGAACTTGTCGCAGGCGAACATGGTGCCCAGGCGGCCGAAGGCGCAGATGACCTCGTCGGAGACGAGCAGCACGTCGTACTGGTCGCAGATCTCGCGCACGCGCTGGAAGTACCCGGGCGGCGGCGGGAAGCAGCCGCCGGCGTTCTGCACCGGCTCCAGGAAGACGGCGGCGACCGTCTCCGGGCCCTCGAAGAGGATCTGCTGCTCGATCTGGTCGGCGGCCCAGCGGCCGAAGGCCTCGGGGTCGTCGCCGAAGATCGGGGCACGGTAGATGTTGGTGTTCGGGACCTTGTGCGCGCCCGGGACCAGCGGCTCGAAGGGGGCCTTCAGGCCCGGCAGGCCGGTGATGGACAGGGCGCCCTGCGGGGTGCCGTGGTAGGCGACCGCACGCGAGATGACCTTGTGCTTCATCGGCTTGCCGGTGAGCTTGAAGTACTGCTTGGCGAGCTTCCAGGCGGTCTCGACGGCCTCGCCGCCGCCGGTGGTGAAGAAGACCTTGTTCAGGTCGCCCGGGGCGTAGTCGGCGAGGCGCTCGGCCAGCTCGACGGCCTTGGGGTGGGCGTAGGACCAGACCGGGAAGAAGGCCAGTTCCTGGGCCTGCTTGAAGGCGGTCTCGGCCAGTTCGGTGCGGCCGTGGCCGGCCTGGACCACGAACAGGCCGGCCAGACCGTCGAGGTAGCGCTTGCCCTGGTCGTCGTAGATGTAGGTGCCCTCACCGCGCACGATGGTCGGCACGGGGGAGTTCTCGTACGAGGACATGCGGGTGAAGTGCATCCACAGGTGGTCGTACGCGGTACGGCTGAGGTCCTTGCTCACGGTTATCGGGTTCCCCACATGTAGGTCTGCTTCTTGAGCTTCAGGTAGACGAAGCTCTCGGTGGAGCGCACGCCGGGAAGGGCCCGGATGCGTTTGTTGATGACGTCCAGCAGGTGGTCGTCGTCCTCGCAGACGATCTCGGCGAGGATGTCGAACGAGCCCGCGGTCATCACCACGTACTCGACTTCCGACATGTCAGTCAGCGCGTCCGCGATGGCCTCGACATCGCCCTCGACGTTCACCCCGACCATCGCCTGCCGGCGGAAGCCCACGGTGAGCGGGTCCGTGACGGCGACGATCTGCATGACGCCCTGGTCCAGCAGCTTCTGCACGCGCTGGCGCACGGCCGCCTCGGAGAGGCCGACGGCCTTGCCGATCGCCGCGTAGGGCCGGCGGCCGTCCTCCTGGAGCTGCTGGATGATGGCGAGGGAGACGGCGTCCAGCTGGGGGGTGCCGTTCCCGTTGCGGGACTCGCGGGACGAGTCCCTCTGCTCTGCGCTTCGACTGGCCACGTCCTCACTCTGCACGACGTCTCGACAGTTCCGCAAGCCCGAAGCGATGAAATTCGTTGTTTATGGCTGCCACTCTTGCGGATTTCGCAGATGTCATGGTGGCGGGGGTGTTGAAAACGTCGGGGTGGCGACTAGGGTGGGTGTCTCAGTGAGTGGACACCTTGAACCAACCCAGGAGGGCCGGCAGTGAGCACCGAGCTGCGTCGTCTGCGCAACTACATCGACGGTGAGTTCCGGGACGCCGCCGACGGACGGACCACCGAGGTGGTCAATCCCGCGACCGGTGAGGCGTACGCGACCGCCCCGCTGTCCGGTCAGGCGGACGTCGACGCCGCCATGGCGGCCGCCGCCGCGGCCTTCCCGGCCTGGCGCGACACCACCCCGGCCGAGCGGCAGAAGGCGCTGCTGAAGATCGCGGACGCCTTCGAGGAGCGCGCGGAGGAACTGATCGCGGCCGAGGTGGAGAACACGGGCAAGCCGATCGGGCTGACCCGCTCCGAGGAGATCCCGCCGATGGTCGACCAGATCCGCTTCTTCGCGGGCGCGGCGCGGATGCTGGAGGGCCGTTCGGCCGGGGAGTACATGGAGGGCCTGACCTCCATCGTCCGCCGCGAGCCGATCGGCGTCTGCGCGCAGGTCGCGCCGTGGAACTACCCGATGATGATGGCCGTGTGGAAGTTCGCCCCGGCGCTCGCCGCCGGCAACACGGTCGTCCTCAAGCCGTCGGACACCACCCCGGCCTCCACCGTCCTGATCGCCGACATCATCGGCTCGATCCTGCCCAAGGGCGTCTTCAACGTCGTCTGCGGCGACCGCGACACCGGCCGCCTCATGGTCGAGCACGAGACCCCGGCGATGGCCTCCATCACCGGCTCCGTCCGGGCCGGCATGTCGGTGGCCGAGTCCGCCTCCAAGGACCTCAAGCGGGTCCACCTGGAGCTGGGCGGCAAGGCCCCCGTCGTCGTCTTCGAGGACACCGACATCGACAAGGCCGTCGAGGACATCGCCACGGCCGGCTACTTCAACGCCGGCCAGGACTGCACGGCCGCGACCCGCGTCCTCGTCCACGAGTCGATCCACGACGCGTTCGTCTCCGCGCTCGCCAAGGCCGCCGAGGACACGAAGACCGGGCAGCCCGACGACGAGGACGTCCTGTACGGCCCGCTGAACAACCCCAACCAGCTCAAGCAGGTCGCCGGCTTCATCGAGCGGCTGCCCGCCCACGCCAAGGTCGAGGCCGGCGGCCACCAGGTCGGCGACAAGGGCTACTTCTACGCCCCGACCGTCGTCTCCGGCCTCAAGCAGGACGACGAGATCATCCAGAAGGAGGTCTTCGGCCCGGTCATCACCGTGCAGTCCTTCACGGACGAGGACCAGGCCGTCGAGTGGGCCAACGGCGTCGAGTACGCGCTGGCCTCCTCGGTGTGGACCAAGAACCACGCCCGCGCCATGCGGATGTCCAAGAAGCTCGACTTCGGCTGCGTGTGGATCAACACCCACATCCCGCTGGTCGCCGAGATGCCCCACGGCGGCTTCAAGAAGTCCGGTTACGGCAAGGACCTGTCGGCGTACGGCTTCGAGGACTACACGCGCGTCAAGCACGTGATGACCTCGCTGGAGGGCTGAGGCCCCGGCGGCGCCACCGCGGCCACCGCAGCCACCGCGGCCCCGGACGGAGGACGGACCGTCCGGGGCCGCGGTGCGCCGTCGTGCGGGATGCCGAGCGAGACGGCGGGCGGGGCGGCCGTGTGCCGGATGCTGAGTGAGACGGCGGGCGGGGCGGCCGTGTGCCGGATGCTGAGTGAGACGGTGCGCGGGGCGGCCCCGTGCCGGATGCCGAGTGAGACGGTGCGCGGGACGCTCCCGCGCCGGATTCGGCGTACGACGGCCCGCGGGATGCCGCCGGGCCGGCGCCCCGGCAGCGGCGGACGGCCGACTCCCGCCGACCGGGCGGGGGAGCGGCCGGACGTGATCGACAAGGTGTCGGGAAGGCCCCGCCGGGCTCGACGGAGCGTCGATTGTCCGGGGCGGGCGCGGGCGGCATGCTGCGGGGATGCCCCGGACTCCGCTGACGCCCCGCACACCGCCGCGCAACGCGCCCGCCTCCTCCCGCCGTTCCCTGCTGCGCGCCCTCGGCTCCACCGCCGCGCTCGGCGCGCTCGCCGGCTGCGGGGTGCCCGCCGCCTACGTCGCTGCGGGCGACCGCTCCGGACCGGACCGATCGGCCACCGACAAGCGGCTGACCTGGTCGAACTGGCCGCTCTACATCGACACCGACGACAAGAACCCGAACCGGCGGCCCACCCTGGAGGCCTTCGAGAAGAGCACCGGGATCTCCGTCGGCTACTCCGAGGAGATCAACGACAACGACGAGTTCTTCGGCAAGATCAGCCCGTCCCTGATGAACCACCAGAAACCGGGCCGCGACCTCATCGTCATCAGCGACTGGATGTGCGCGCGCTTCGTCCGCCTGGGCTGGGTGCAGGAGATGGACCGGGCCCGGCAGCCGAACGTCGCCAAGTACCTGGATCCGCTACTGCGTTCGCCCGCCTTCGACCCCGGGCGGAAGTTCACCGTGCCCTACCAGTCGGGCATCACCGGCATCGCCTACGACCGCCGCCGGCTCGGCCGTGACATCCACCGCGTCTCGGACCTGTGGGCGAGCGACCTCAAGGGCAGGGTGACACTGCTGTCCGGCCTGGACGAGTCCTTCGCCCTGCTGATGCAGGGCAACGGGGTCGACATCAGGAAGTGGACCGCGAACGACTTCCACCAGGTCTGCGACCAGGTGGAGAAGCAGGTCGCCCGCGGCCAGATCCGCCGCTTCACCGGCAACGACTACACCAAGGACCTGGTCAGCGGTGACGTCCTGGCCTGCCAGGCCTACTCGGGCGACGTGATCCAGCTCCAGGCGGACAACCCCGACATCCGCTTCGTCGTGCCCGAGGAGGGCGCCGAGCTGTGGTCGGACTCCCTGATGATCCCCGACCGGGCCGACCACAAGGCCAACGCCGAGCGGCTGATCGACTACTACTGCCGGCCCGACGTGGCCGCCGACCTCGCCGCCTGGGTGAACTACGTCTGCCCGGTCCCGGCGGCCAAGGAGGTGCTGGCCGCCTCCGACGACAAGGAGACGGCCGCCCTGGCCGAGAACCCGCTGACCTTCCCCGACGCCACCATGCGGCGGCGCCTGGCCATCGCCCGCGACATCACCTCCACGGAACGGGTGGAGTTCGCCCGGCGGTGGAACAAGATCGTGGGACTGTGAAGCGAGGCGGGGGCGGGGCCGCCGGAACGCGTCGACGACCCCGCGGGCCGTCTTCCCGCCTGTCTCTGCCTGGATCAGCGGCACAGCGCCGTGTCGACGGCGGCCTCCACCCGCTGGGAGGCCGCACCCGTCGGGGTGGTGGTCACCGTGACGTCGGCGGCACGTCCGTCCTCTGTGACGCCTCCTCGGGTCCGGTATCCCAGGGCGGTTCCGCCGTGACCCCAGTAGACGCCGCCGCATGACAGCGGCGTGCTGGTCAGGCCCAGTCCGTAGCGGACGCCGGGGCCGCGTGACTCCGCGGGGACGGTGGTGCGCATCTGGGCGAGCTGGGCCGGGGGAAGGAGCTTGCCGCCGAGGAGGGCGGTGTAGAAGCGGTTGAGGTCGCTGTTGGTGGAAACCACAGCACCCGCAGACCAGGCCATGGACATGTCCATGGTGGTGTAGTCGATCAGAGGTCCGTCGTCCGTCTCCCGTTCGTAGCCCTTGGGATGGGGCTCGCGGACGGTCGTCTCTCCGGGGGTGGGGAAGTAGGTGTGGCGCAGTCCGATGCGGTCGATGATGCGCCGGTTGATCTCCTCGCCCAGCGGGCGGCCGGTGGCCTTCTGGATGATCAGGCCCGCGACCAGGTAGTTCGTGTTGCTGTACTCCCACTTCGCGCCCGGGGAGAAGTGGGCCTTCTGCGCGAGGGCGCCGTCGATCAGGTCGCGTGGCTCGAAGTACCGGTACCGGACGGCCGGGAAGTCCGCGAAGACGGGGGCGTCCAGGTAGTCGGGCAGGCCGCTGGTGTGCTGGAGGAGTTGGCGGACGGTGATGTGGCGTCCGTCGATGCCCTCGCCGCGCAGCAGGGCGGGCAGGTAGGTGTCGACGGGGGTGTCGAGGGCGATCTTCTTCTCGGCGACCAGTTGCAGGGCGACCACGGCCGTGAAGGCCTTGGTGTTGCTGCCGGCCCGTACCTGGCCGTCCTCGGGTACCTTCGCCCCGGTCTTGAGGTCGCCGACACCGGCGGTGTAGTGACGTATCCGGCCCTTGCGGTCCGTGACGCTCGCCGACGCGGAGGGTATCTGGTCGTCGGCCACCAAGGTGTTGAGGCTGCTTTGGACGGTGTCCGGCTTGGCGGCGGAGGCCGCGGGCGGGAACAGTGCGCCGGTGGTCATGACGGCCCCGGTGAGCACGGCCACGGCGAGCAGGGTCTTACGTCGGCCGCCTCGCGAAAGAGCGGGACGCAACCTCGGCGATACACGTGCGTGCATGGAACAACTCCTGTCGATATAGGGGAACAACGTCGGTGGGTCAGGGAGAAGTGGTCGTGGTGCGACGGGCCTGCCGGTGGCTCGGCCTGTTGGTCGCGGCGCAGGAAGGAACGGCCCTCCTCCCGTGCCCCCGCCCGAGGACGGGGAGCATGGGAGAGGCGGGACCCCGTTCCGCTACGTGATGCGAGGAGACTTTCGGCGGCGCAGCAGCCGGCGGGCGGGCAGCATGACGGCTGCCGTGCCGGACAGGAACACCGTGCCGAGTACGGCCGCGCAGACCGAGGGGGACACCGACAGCGCGGACAGACCGGTCACCGCGCCGCCGAAGGTCAGCAGCGTCACCGCCGCGACCAGGGAGCCGACGACGGCCCCCGTACCGAGGACGAGGCAGGTCTCCAGCCGCAGCATTGCCAGAACCTGGCCGCGGGTTGCGCCGATGAGCCGGAGCAGAGCCAGTTCACGACGGCGGGACGCGGTGGCGACGGCCAGTGTGGTCATGACGCCGATCAGGGTGAACAGGGAGATCGCCGCGACCGCGATCAGCCCGGGCACGCTTTCCCGGCGGGCTTTCTCGGTGAGAGCCGCACTGTACTGTCCGGCGGACGTGGCACGGGTCCCGGGGAAGCGGTCGAGCACCGGTCGCAGGTCGGCTTCTCCCTTCACCAGGAGGTAGTCGTCGTGGCCCGCGTCGGTGACGTGGCCGGCGACCACATCGTGAGGCAGCAGGACATCCCCGAAACCTTGGCCCCGGTCGTAGACGGCTACCACCTCGGGGTGGATCCGGGTCCCGTCGCCGAGCCAGAGGGACACGGTCGAACCGACATCGGCCGGGCCGGCGACGTTCGAACTGAGCGCGACCGTGTTCTCGCCGCGCAGGCCCTTCAGCGAGCCCGCCTTCACGCCCGGGTCCAGGTTCGACAGCGCGCCCAGCAGCCCTTGGGCGGGCAGGGACTGGAGCTGGTCGGCGACCGACATCACCACCAGGGTGCGCTTCACCGCGGTCACGGTGCCCGGCCCGGCCGCCTTCTTCACTTCCTGGTACATGGCCCGGGGCACGCCCGGCCCGTCCGAGACGAGGACGTGGTCCGCGCGCAGACCCGCAGCCGCCTGTGTCCGGGTGGCGTTGACCGCGGTGGTCTGCACGAACAGCTGGCTGGCGCCGAAGGAGAGCGCGAGCGCGATCGGCGTGATGACCGATGCGAGTCGCACGGCCGCGGCTGTGGCCGTGTCGGTGGCAAGCCGCCCCGGGACCGGGGACAGCAGACGCATGATCGGTCCGAGGACGACGATGCCCGCCCGGGCGATCCAGGGGCCCAGCAGAGCCGCGGCCCAGATGAGGGAGAGTACGAGTCCGCCCATGGCCGCGGTCGCCACCTGCCCGCCGAACGCGAACGCGGTGGCGGCCGAACTGAGACCGACGACCAGGAACACCAGGCCGGTGACCATGCGCCAGCGCGGTAGCCGGGTCGGTTCGGTGGAGGTCTCGCTCAAGGCCCTGGCCGGCCGGATCCCGGAGACGCGTCGGGCCGCGAGCCAGGCGGAACCGACTGCGGTGAGGACCGCGAGCGCCAGGGCACCGACGACGGGCAACGGTCCCAGAGCGAGCCCCAGCCCCGGGGGCAGGACGCCCTGTTCGGCCATGAAGCGGTGCAGCAGAGTGCCGAGCCCCAGCGACAGCAGACCGCCCAGGAGCGACGCCGGTACCGCGACCTTGAGTGTCTCGCGGACGATCACCCGGCGGACCTGCCGGGGGGTGGCACCGATGGCGCGCAGGACAGCGAGCTCGCGGGTCCGGTCCCGTACGGACACGTCCAGCAGACCGGTCACGATCAGCAGCACCACCAGGAGGGCGACACCGCCGATCGACGCACAGATGCCGATCAGGTCGAGTCGTGCCGCCGCCACCTGCGGGTTCTCGACGTCGCCGCGGTCCGCGCCGGTCGCGACGAGGAGACCGGGGGCGGCTGCCCGCAGCGACTGGGCGGAGGTCTCCTTCGTGCCGAGCACGACCAGCGCGTCCGCGTGATCGGGGCGGCCGCTGAGAGCCTGTGCCGTGCGCTGGCCGAACCAGACGTCGTGGCCCGCGGCGGACCGGCCGGCCACCAGACCGGTGACCCGGTAGGGCTCCGGCGCCCCGCCGCCGGCCTGCAGGCGGACGGTGTCGCCGACGGCCCTGCCGCTGCCGGAGTCCACCGCGACCTCGTGTTCCGCCCGCGGGGCCCGGCCGGCGCGCAGTTCGACAGCGGTGAGCGCGGTCGCGTCCCAGCCGCGGCCGGTCCGCACGGCCCCGTCGGCGGTGACCACCGGCAAGGAGACGTCCGCGACCACCTCGGTGACTCCCGGTACTTCGCGTACCCGGTCCGCCACCGATACCGGTACCCGGGCCCGTTCCGCCAGTGGCCTGGCATCGGTCTGGTCGTCCCGGACGGTCTCGACGCGCTGGCTCGCGGCGACGACGGCCACGGCGCGCCCATAGCGGTCGACCGATCCGTGCGCCCGTAGCGCGGACTCCAGCAGGACCCCGAACGCGCCCGTCAACGCGGCCGCGCACAACAGTGCCGCCGCCACTCCGGCGGCGATCCCACGCCTCACAGCGTGCCCCAACGGGCCAGGACGGCTGCGGCGGAGGGAGCCGTGAGCTCGTCGACGATGCTGCCCCTGCTCAGGAAGACGACGCTGTCGGCCCAGGCCGCCGCCATCGGGTCGTGGGTGACCAGCACGACCGTCTGCCCCATCTCGTCGACCGCGTCACGCAGCAGTTTCAGGACGTGCTCGGCCGACTTCGGGTCGAGCGCGGCGGTCGGCTCGTCGGCGAAGACGATCTCCGGGCGGGTGACAAGCGCTCGGGCGACCGCCACACGCTGCTGCTGGCCGCCGGACAGAAGTGCCGGAAGCCGGTCCAGATGGTCGGCCATCCCCACCCGGTGGACCACTTCGTCCAGCCAACGCCTGTCCACCTGGCGGCCGCCGAGGGACAGCGGGAGGGTGATGTTGCGCTCGACATCCATCGAGGGCATCAGGTTGTAGCCCTGGAAGACGAACCCGATCCGTTCACGGCGCAGCCGGGTCAACTGCGTCTCGCCGAGCCCGCCCATGTCCAGATCCCCGAGCCGCACCGTTCCGCTGCTGGGCCGGTCGAGGCCGGAGGCGCAGTGCAGGAAGGTGCTCTTGCCCGATCCGGACGGGCCCATGATCGCGGTGAGACTGCCCTTGCGGAACCCCCAGCTGACCCGGTCCAGCGCGGTCACCTCGCCGTAGGACTGGGTGACCTCCTCCAGTGACACGGCGAACGGTGTGGCCCGGGTCGTCGTCATCGGTTGCATGATGGGTCCTTCGGTTCCCTCGATCGGTCAGAACGAGTACCGAAAGTAATCGCGCAAGCCGAGCGGACGGCAGCGGTCTCTCTCCCGGACCGGGGGTGTAGCAGGCTCCACCTGCCAGGTGGAGCGCACACCTGTGACAAGGGAAGACGCGTGAAGTACCGTCTTGCTCCATGGACCTGAAGGCAAGAGCACTCCACAGCCTACGATCCACGCGGTACCTGCTGGGTGGCCTGACTACCGCGCTGCCTTCGCTGGCTGGTTACTGTCTGTTGCCGCTGGTCTGCTTCGCATTGCTCTTCGCGCCGGTCCTGCCGTGGGCTCTCCAGCCGTTGCGCGCCTTGACCGATGCCGAACGCCGACGCGCCGAACGCGTTCTCGGCCGCCCCGTGCGCCGGCCCTACCCGGCGCCCGAAGGCAATGCCTACCAGCGCACGCTCCAACTGCTGCGCTTCCCGGGTACCCGCAAGGACGTGACATGGATGCTGGTTCACGGCACCGTGGGGCTCGTCCTTCCCGTCCTCGTCCTGGGAGTGCTGTTCAGTCTGCTGCTGACGATCTCCATCCCGCTGTGGTGGTGGACCCTTCCCGGCGGAACCCTCACCCTCCTCGCGGCCCCGCTCACCACCTGGATGCAGGCGATCGTCCTGTCCGCGGTGTGTGCCTGGGTCCTGAGCGTCCTCTTCTTCTGGCTGGCCCCCGCCACCGTGAAGCTGGAGACGTGGATCGCCGAGATCATGCTCGGCACCTGGACCGGCGCCGGCCGGCGGATCGAGGAACTGACCGCCTCGCGCGCGGGAGCCCTCCAGGCCCACGAGGCGGAACTCCGCCGGATCGAGCGCGACCTCCACGACGGCACCCAGGCACAACTCGTGGCGGTGGCCATGCGCCTGGCCCTGGCCGACCGTCGCTTCGACAAGGACCCCCGGAGTTCCAGGAAAATGGTGCTCGAGGCCAGGACCACCGTGGACGAAGCACTTGTCCAACTGCGCACCGTCATCCGCGGCATCCACCCGCCGATCCTCTCCGACCGGGGACTGAACGGAGCCATCCGCTCCCTGGCCGCGGGCCGGCCGATCCCCACCACCCTGGATCTGCCCGAGACCGACCGCCGTCCCCCCGCCGCCGTCGAGGCGGCCGCCTACTTCGTCGTCGCCGAGGCGCTGACCAACATCGCCCGGCACAGCAACGCGAGCCGTGCTCAGGTCTCGCTGCGGTACGACGGTCCCACGCTGTGCGTCGTCGTGCGGGACGACGGGTGCGGCGGGGCCGCACCCGGCTCCGCCTCGGGCAGCGGACTTGCCGGGATACGCCGACGGGTCGCCGCCCTGGACGGTACAACGAGGATCGACAGCCCTGTCGGTTCAGGAACGACAATCGAGGTGGTACTGCCGTGCGGATCGTGATCGCGGAGGACAACGTCCTTCTCCGCGAAGGGCTGATTCTGCTCCTGGAGGACGTCGGGCATGAGATCGTGGCCGTCGTGGGAAGCGGGCCCGAGATCGTCCCCGCCCTGCTGGAACACCGGCCGGACGTGGCCGTTCTGGACGTCCGGCTACCGCCCGGATTCCGCGACGAGGGGCTGCGTGCCGCCATAGAGGCCCGCAGACTCATTCCCGGCCTGCCGCTCCTGGTGCTCTCCCAGTACGTCGAGGAGAGCTACGCCGCCGAACTGCTCGGACAGGGCGCCTCGGGGATCGGCTACCTGCTCAAGGACCGTGTGGGCCATATCGAAGAATTCCAGGACGCGCTGGAGCGCATTGCCGCGGGCGGAACGGCGCTGGACTCTGAGGTCGTCTCCCAGCTGATGAGCCGAAAGGACCCGCTCGACACGCTGTCCCCCCGGGAACGGGAAGTCCTCGGGTTGATGGCGCAGGGACTGGACAATCCCACGATCGCCACGGCCCTGTTCATCACCGAACGTTCCGTCAGCAAGCACATCGGCAGCATCCTCGCCAAGCTGAATCTGCCGCCGAGCGAAAGCGGCAGCCGCCGGGTCCGCGCGGTGCTCGCCTACCTGAACGCCTGACCTGCGTCGCGCACGGGTGTAGCTGGCTACACCTCAGGTCCGGGGGGACGGGCCGATGTGCCGGCCGGGGGCGCAGGGAGAAGGTGGACGGCGTAAGAGATCCCACCCCGGCCGCCCATCGGGCCGCCGGGGCGCACAACAGGAGGAACCCCTGATGAAGCCCGTGCTCTGGCTGCTGCTCCTTGTCTCCACGGCGGCGGCGGTCTACGTCAGCACCTTCGCCCACTACACCGGCACCGTGAGGGTCCTGGCCGGAGTCGGTACCGGCGTCGTCCTCGTCGGATCGGCGCTGGGACTGTGGCTGACCAGCGGCAAGAAGTGACCCGTAGCGGCGAGAGCACCTGAGGAGGGGGTGTCCGGCAGCGAGCCGGACACCCCCTCCTCATGCGTGATGCGGGAAACGGACACCACTTCCTGACCCAGGCCGGCGTCGTCACGAGGGGCCCGTACGGGCCCCTCGCTCAGCTGCTGCTCGCGTTCGACGCGCCGAAGAACTCGATCTCGGCGATGGACACCTGCTTGGACGCGGAGGTCTGGTACGCCGACTTGATCGTGAAGCGGACCGAGGTCACCTTGCCGACGCGGAAGGAGCGGGTCTGGGGCCCCGGGCCCTGGTCGAGGACGAGTTCACGGGTCGTGGTCTTGCCGTCGGCCAGCGTGATCAGGGCCTCCAGGCGGTGCGGGAGCGCCGACTTGGAGAGCTGGTCGGCGCGGATGGACTGCCCCGGGGTGATGATCAGGTTCAGCAGCCGCGTCGGCTCGTCGAAGCGTGCCTCGATCCACTGGCCCTGGCCCGACTCGGAGACGCCGGGACCCCACCACGTGTTGTTCAGCTTGTCGAAGGCCAGGTCGGGCTTGTGCCCCGGGTACGAGCGGGAGGCCCTGAACCCGTCGGGAGCGACCGGGGCCCGCTTGGCGAAGTGGTCGCGGGTCGCCTGCACCCCGTCGGGGATCTGTACGGCCAGCAAGATCACCAGGGTCAGCGCGATCGCCGCGCCCAGCCAGGTCAGCACGCGGTCGAAGGCGCGGCGCAGCCGGGGGCGGTCGCCGGCCCACGGCGCCTCGCGGTTGCCGCCCCGCGTCAGCCGCCGCCACCACGGCAGCCGCGCCGGCGCCTGCCGGTCACCGGCCATCGGCATCGCGCACCGCGTGCAGTAGTGCCGGTCAGGGCGGTTGCGGGTGGCGCACCAGGGGCACGGGAGGCCGCCGTCCGCGCCGAGTTCCTCGCCCGGGGCCCGCACGGACTGCGGGCGCTGGGCGACGGGACGGCCGGGCAGCACCGGCGCGACGGAGGGCGTCGGCGCGGGCTGGGCCTCGGGGTCGGCGACCGGGATGAGCAGGCGCCGCGCCCGGTCCGCCGGGTCCTCCGGGGTGCCGTGGGCCGGGGTGGCCGGGGCGGCCGACGGGGTTCCGCCGGCGGGCGGGGCGTAGGTGGGCCCGGAGGGGGCGGCGGGGGCCGCCGGGGGAGTGGCGGCGGGCGGTGCGGCCGGGTCGGCGGCGGCGGCCGGGTCCGAGAAGTACTGCAGCCCCGGTGACATGTTCGGCAGGGTGTCGTCCTCGCGGGAGCGGGGCGGCTCGCTCCAGCCGCGCTCGTCCGGCGCGGGAGCCGGCCCGGCGGCCGGGGCGGCCGGGGCGGCCGGTTCGGCACCGGCGCCTTCCGGGCGCGGGGAGCCGGGCCACTGCGGCACGTCCGGGGCGGGCACCGCGTCC